>JBKPRH010000376.1:0-13186 GCA_046765795.1 Acidobacteriota bacterium
CTTGAACGCCCCGCCGAGCACCATGCCGATCACGTTGCTTGTATCGGCACCAAGCGCCATGCGCACTCCGATCTCGCTGCGGCGCCGCGCCACGGAGTAGGCGGTGACGCCGTAGAGACCGATCGCGGCCAGGACGAGCGCAACGATGCCGAAGATTCTGGCCAGGCTCGATACCGCACGCTGCTGGTCGAACGATCGCGTCACCTGTTCGTCCAACGTGCGGATGTTGTTGACGGTCAGGTTGGGATCCGCCTCGGCGAGCGCGCGCGCCACGAGTGGCTCCAGCGTCCCCTGCGGTGTATTGGTGACAAGCAGAATGCCGCCAACGTAGTGCGATGCCGTCTCCACGCGTTGCATCAACGGGGCCGCGTACTTCACGGTCTGCGCCAGCGGCACGAAGAACATCGGACGCGCCGGTTTATCGAGTTGAAAGCCCGCGAACCTGGCATCGCCGACGACGCCCACAATGCGAAACGTGTTGACGTTCTCCGGCAGGTTCAACCCGAAGTGCTGATCGATCGGATTCTCTCCACCTGGGAAGAACCGTCGCACGAATGCCTCGTTCACGACGGCGACGTTCTCCGACCGTTCGTTGTCGCCGTCTGTGAAGTACCGTCCGCGAACGAGCTTCACGCCGAGGTCCTGAAGGTAGCGAGTGCTGACGCGGTTCCACGACGAGCCGATGTCGGCGCCCGGAGGCGGCTGAGGCTTTCCGGCGACCAGCACGCCTTCGCCCCAGTTGTTCGTCAACGGGTTATAGAGCGCGAGACCGACACGTTGCACTCCGGGGATACCCGCGAGCCGCGCCTCCACGTTCCGATACAACGCAGTGAGGGCGTCACCCGTGAAGGTTGCCGACGGCCGCCCAACGGTCACCAGCGTGCGGCCGCTGCTCACGAAGCCGAAGTCCTGCCCTTCGAGATTGCCCAGGCTGCGGCCCAGCATCGTCGATCCGGCGACCAGAACGACCGAGAGTGTCGCCTGCACGACCAGCAGCGTCGTGCGAGTGAACGATGCACCGTCGCTGATCGAGCGTCCGGTGCCCCGCAGCGTCTCGATGGGATCGGTGCGAGTGGCAAACCATGCCGGCGCAGCACCGAACAGCACACCAGTGATCAACGCCAGCCCAATGGCGAAGGCCAGCACCAGTGGTGACGGCGTGATGTCGATCGGCAGGGTTGTCGCGCCAGCGAACGCGAGCGAGAGCAGCAGTCGAGCAGCACCGAAAGCAACGATCAGCCCCACGACGGCCCCGCCAACAGCCAGGAGCACACTCTCGATGAGCGCCTCAGCGACGATCTGTGCGCGCGAGGCGCCGAGGGCCAGGCGCACCGCCAGCTGGCCGCGCCGTACAACCGCACGGGCCAGCAGCAAGTTGGCGACGTTCGCACAGGCGATGAGCAGCACCATCGCACACACCACCAGCAGAATCCGCAGACTGCGTCCGTACTGCTCTTTCATCACGCCGACACCGGCGCCTGCAGGCACCACGGTGATGAGCTGCTCCGCCATCTTGCGCTCGATTTCCGACATCCAGTTGGCGGGGTAACCGGCCTCACTCCGCATCCACTGATGAAGCATGACCGTGAGCCGCGCCTCCATGCCATCGATCGTCGCGCCCTCACGCAGCCGTCCGATCACACGCAGCCACGCCGACAGCCCCTGGCGCAACATCGACGTCTCGGCGCCGGCAATCAGTGGTTCTTGCTGTAACGGCAGCCAGAGGTCCGGCGGATCGGCGCGTAAGGTCTCGCCGAAGAATCCCGGCGGCGCGATCCCGGCGACCGTGAATGCCTTTCCTTCGATCATCAAGGTCGAACCCACCACCGATGGATGGCCTCCGTAGAGATTCTGCCAGGCGTTGTACGCCATCACCGTCACCGGCGTTGCGGCAGCACGGTCGTCATCGGCCGTAAAGACACGGCCTGTGAATGCGCCCACGCCCAGTGTCTTGAAGTAGCTGCCCGTCGCATACATCGTCCGAAGCGGTCGCGGCGCTTCGTCAACGCCCTGGCGCCGGACGCTCATGCGACCCACGAACGTCTGAAACGCCGTCATGTCCTCGAACTGCGGCGTCTCCGCCTTGATGCGCTCGAACAGTGGGAACGAGAAGAACCCCCAACGACCTTGTGGGCTCCCCTGGACGCAACAATTGCTGCCATCGCCGATCCGATACAGGCGCGACGGATCGGTTACCGGGAGGGACTTCAACATCAGGGCGTGCATGAGGGTGAAGATCGCCGTCGTGCCGCCGATGCCCAGCGCGAGCGTGAGCACGGCCGTGGCCGCGAAGACCCGCGCCGAGCGGAGCGTACGAAGGGCGTAGCCCACGTCCCGAAAAAGAGCGCTCATGCGCGCTTTAGACGGAAAGATCCGTGGCCACGTTGGCGGGGACCGCGACACCCAAGGAATGCCCCTGGGCGTCGCCGGTGCCGGACGTTCAATCCTTGTAGAAACCCACCCCGCAGTTCTGACCGGCGACCTTCGTGTAGAACGAGCGCTTCTCGAGCGGTTTCTCCGTGCCTGGTCGAGGCCAGAAATACGTCACCTCTTTGATCTGCCCTTCAGTCGCGTTCTGCATGATCTCTTTCCCGACCGGAAAGCCTTTCTTGCCGACGATGTCCTGCAAGTGTTCACCTTTCAAGTCGGGATGCGCGGTGATCACGCCGTCTGAGGCGTTCGCGCAGAACACATACAGGTCACGATCCCGGAATCCGCCTTCGCCCTTGTTGAACATCTCGAGGGCTTTCTCCTTGTTCTGCTTCAACGCAACAACGGCCTTGTCCAGCATGGCCTTCGCATCACTTTCAGAGGCGTATTTCGTTTGAGCGGTCGGCACCGAGCGAGCGGTCACGAGAACCAAAACCGAAGCACATCCGATGGCGAGTGCCAGATTGCGTACCATGGACCTTCTCCTTTTTGAGATTGGCTTTTCCGTATCGATGAGCGCGGACAGTCGTGATTGAATTTGTGGTGGCCCCATGAACAAGGCATTCACCAAGGAAGCGGATAACGAAAACGACGACCTGGACGAAGTCGTCGAAGAAACCGCGCGCGATCCGCTCGCAGGCGCCAGGAACTACATCACGCCGAGCGGTCTACAGCGTCTGAGAGACGAGCTGCGCTTCTTGCTGACGAGAGAACGCCCAGCGGTCACGCAGGTTGTCGCCTGGGCCGCGGGCAACGGCGATCGCAGTGAGAACGCCGACTACCAGTACGGAAAGCGACGGCTGCGCCAGATCGATCGGCGCATTCGCTTTCTCACCAAACGCATTGATGCCGCCGAGGTCGTGGACCCGGCTGCCCCGAGGCAAGGCCGTGCAGCGACGCACGTTTTCTTCGGGGCGACTGTTCGCTACACCAACGCCGCCGGAGCGGAGCGTGTCGTCAGCATCGTCGGTGCCGACGAAGTCGATCTCGATCGCAATCACATCAGCTGGATATCGCCGCTCGCTCGCGCGCTGATGAAGTCGGGGCCCGGCGACGAGGTAATCCTTCACGCGCCGGGGGGTCGTGAACCACTCGAGATCATCGAGGTGCGTTATGAGCACATCCCGATGGACCCGTTCACCGAACCGCCCGGAGCCGAGGCCGCGTTGCCAAAGCGCTAGCGAAGGCGGGTTAACGCGGAGACGGGTCAGAACACAACGACTTTGTACCCGTTGCTCACACGCTGGTAGTACGTGGTGCCGCATTGGCTCACCGCCACGCCGCCGACGACCGTCGATGAACAACCGCCGGGCAGCGTGGTGATCACCGCACCGACCGGCGCCTGGACCACCTGATACGTCACTTCGCCGCCGTACATCACCTGTTGATAGTACGCACCGTCAGCGTACATGTAATTCGTACCGCCAGCGACAACGGTCACGTGAGTCGCGGGAGGTCTGGCGAGCATCGTGCCTATCGCGATTCCAGTTGCAACTCCGGCTGCGACTCTCCAGCCTTCGTACGAGTCGTACACCTCACCGTGAACAACCCCGCCATACCGTCCAACGCCGACGAAGCCTTCCTCACCGACGGCGACTGCCCCGCGTCTGCCGACCGCCACAGCGCCCTCCTCGCCCGCGACCACACCGCCGGGCCGACCGTAGTAGCCGCCGTTGACGTTCGTGTTCCGGTTGACGTTCGTGTTCCGGTTGACGTTGACGTTGTTCACGTTGACGTTTGTGTTGTTGTTATTCCGGTTCACGTTCGTGTTGTTGTTGCGATTGGCGTTGGTATTCGCACTCCGGTTGTAGTTGTTGCTCTTCGCGGCCCCTCCACTACTCGACGTGCTGCGAGACTGCCGCACCGACCCACCACCGCTCTTCCGCTGAGCCCCGAGTTCCACTGTCGAGAGCACGAACAACGTACTCACAGCGACCGCGATACCGCGGAAGGTACGCGACCGGCTCGCGAATCGGCGGGGTCGAATTTCATACTTGGACATGACTATCTCCTCACCGCCCTATTTGGTCTGCTTCGTGCCTGCTGCGGCCGCCTTGGTGTTCTCAGGGGCGGGCTCGTCGAGCTTCGGATCGATCACCGTCGCGTGACGAAGGATCTTGATGCGCTGGTATCCATCGGGCACCTTCGGCACGAATGTGTCATCGGTTACCTGATTGGTCTCGACACCGCCGCGATACGTGACCAGCGTGCTCGGCGAACCTGGAACCTGTTTGTAGGTGACCTTGAGCTGACATGGAAGTTTCCGATCGCTGGAGAGCCAGAGTTCCCAGTCAACGACCGGCTGTCGATACGCGAGATGCTCGCAGTCGCGATCGCCGATCTTCTGTGTGTCTACCCAGCCACCAACCGTGTCCTTGGTCATGAACGCATCGTAAGGTGAGGAGTACAGCAGGTCGGCCGCCGCCATCTGCACGTCGTATTCGTTGGACAAAAAGTCCAGCGCCTCATCGAGCGTTGGCGGCATCGGGCCGCGAGCCCACACCTTGTCGCGATGCGACACCAGCGTGAGCTGTTTGCCGTCGTACCAACCTGCTGTGTCTCCAGCGTCTCCCTTACCAGTGAACGCGACCTTGTTCGGACGACGCACGGTGACGTGACGCGTCACGGTCCGCTCACCCTTTGCACCTGGTTTCTGACGCCGCTCGTCAACGGTGTAGGCGAACGTTTGCAGCGACGACACGTTCTTGCTCATCTCTTTGAGCAGCGCGTCGCCCTTGGCGCTGGCGGCCTCAGGACTGAGCGTCTGTTGCCGACTACATGCGGTGGTGACTGCGACGACGCTTAGAGCGAGAAGACATCGGAGCGTGTATTGAAGTCGACGCATCATTTCAGAGCCCCCGCGAGCAAGCTGCCCGCCTTCGAACCGCCCGACTTGGTCACGAACGACGTGAGAACCGGGACGGCCTTGCTGACCATGTCCGGTGAGAGTCCGAGTTTCGTGAACTGCGATGCGGCACTCGCCAAACCAGTCGCGCCTGCCCCGAGTTGCGACAGCGTGCTCGACGTTCCGCCGCCACCCGCCGATGGCGCGGCCTTCAGCAACGAATCCATACCTGGAACGGCTGTGGCGATTTGCGAAAAGTCCTCAGGCTTGAGACGCGATTTCGCAACACCAAACAACGTTCCCGCGGCCCCGGCCGCCTGCTCGGGCGTCGCACCCATCTCTTTCGAAAGCGCGCCGATCAGTTCGGGGCTCGCTTTAGCCGCTGCGGCCGCGTCGGCCGTCGCAGCGCCCGCCTGTGCAGCGCTCGCGGCCCGAGACACGCTCACGGTGGAGAACGACATCGCGACGATGACAATCGAGCCGAGACAGGCCTGCCGTGTCATGGGGCACCTCTGTGGAAACCACCTCACGAAATCCCGTGACCCTCAGACTGCCGCACTGTGACTTTTGCCAGCGAATCCGACGATACGGGCATCGAGCCAAGTGTTTGAGCACACGCAATGCCGTCAACACGTCGAGGTCTCCGATGTGTCACGCGGATGGCTTAACACGCGAGAGGAGACCGCCCTTATCTGCAGTACGTCCGAAAATTTGGCTCTGCTGTGTCCAAAGAGACGCGAAATTTCGTGGGGAGGTTGCGATCGTGCTATGCGAGATCATCACACCGCATCGGCACTGAATCTGCATCCCTCAGAAGCTCGTGCATCACCCTTTTCACCATGGCACGCGTGTGCAACGAACTTCGGGTGGCCAGCGCAGTGGCTCCCGACTGCGGAATATCGCATCGAGCGTCCAGCTCACCGTGACCCGATTGGGTTGGGCACGCACCCTCCTGTGGTTGTGCGCCTCGGTTACACATCGCTTCTCCACTCACTTCTTCGTCGTCACCAGCCATCCCTTCGGTGACGTCGATACCGACCTGATCGACCCGAGCGCCGAAGGCCTCGAAGGTCGGCTCCTGACATGCGATGAAGTCCTGCGGTTCTTTACCCGGGCTGAGGGATTCAGCTATTTGCGATCGTTCGCCCTCGAAGCACTCTCGAGGGAAGATCGATGCTTCGGCATATTTGAGGGCGAGCGCCTGCTCTGGTACTGCTGGTACGCGCGAGAAGCGGCGCCGGTCTTTGATGACGTGGACGTGCGATCCGACCGTCCATATCTGTACGCCTACAACGCCCACACCGATGCAGAGCATCGTGGCCGCGGTCTGCACCGCATCGGCGTCGAGCTCTCCGCCCGGTTCTTCGCGACCGAGGGATACCGCGCGATCACCGCGTACATGGAGGCCCACAACCTGGCGCCTCAGATCGCGGCTCAGCGAATGGGTGAGACTGTCGTGGGTTTCGTCGCACTCTATCGTGCGTCTGACGGTGTGCGATGGTTCGCCACGCGCGCATGCCGCGACGGCGCTTTCCGTCTCCAACGGAGACGTGCGAAGCCGGATCTACGAGGGGCCGCCGACGAAGACCGGCGGGCGTCCTGATGACCCTGAACCTCCCCACCGCGTAGGCGCGCTGACACCCATTCCCATTCCCGATCCGCTGTTGCAACTCAACGACGTGACTGCAGTTAACAGCGCCAGCGCGAAGAGAAACGTTCGACGCATCAAAATGGATACCTCTGGAGCGCCAGCGGCGCGCCGCCGGGATCGGCGATCACGACGAGAGAACCGTTGCGACGCGCGGGGTCGGCGGGCAGCAGCACGCGGCCACCGAGTCCGGTCACTCGCGTAGCGAGACCGGCCGGATCCTCGACGAACACATACGGCAACCACGTCGGCAGCACGTCGCTTGATTCCGGAAGTTGAAAGAGTCCCGCTCGCGGACGCATCGTCGTTCGCAGCACGTGATACTCGACGCCAAGTCTTGCGTCAGTGATCGCTGATTCGTAGCCCGCGAGACGTTTGTAGAACTCCAGCGCCTTCGCCGCATCGCCGGCGAGGTACTCCTGCCAGAAGAATCGACTCGCGACTGGTTGCGTGGGATCGACCACGCCGCGAATCTCTCGATGCAGTTGTGCGACACCGAGCGGAGCGCCTTGCGGATCACTCACCACCGCTGCTCGCGCGATCGACGCGACCTCGCGCGGTTCGGCGAGTACCTTGCCGCCACCAAATCGCACGAGTGAGACGGTCTTCTCCACGTCCGGCACCGCCATGAAACTGATCCACTGCGGCGCCGCGTCGGGAAGCGCGCTCACATCGACAATGCCTGCGACTGGATCGGCACCGAGTCGCGCGATCACGTACGGCCGGTCACCTCGCCTGGTGTTCTCGAACTGCCACCCAAGAAGCCCACCATAGAAGCGTTTCGCGGCAGCGACGTCTTTCGTCATCAGGTCGTGCCACACGAATCGACCCGAGTCGATCGCATCGACCGCCGATGCCGGCACGGTTGCGGTGAAGAGTCCGAGCAGCGCGAGGAGCCACGCAGTGCCGATGGATGCGGCTGTAAATAGTGTGCGAATCATGGAGTGAGAACCACCGCGCCATGGATGCAAGCGCGGGTCCGCTGGCAAATCCATAAGGCGTAGAGCGATTCCGATGTTGGGCAACGGAAAGCGACGGCGAGGCCGCGTTCGGCCGCGGCCGGGCCCTGTTTTGGTGGCTGCGAACACGACGGATCGCGCCTCCGTCACTCGCGTACCAGTTCTTCGGCGGAGACTAAAGGCGCCCCACTTTGAGAGATCGCTACAAGGATCTGTTGTTTTGGCGGTGGCGGTCGTTGGCAGCTAATCCGTATGCTCGGAGTGCTTTAACAAGCTCTTCAGTCACCGAAAACCGCGGGCCCCTGGTTTGCAACCCCGCGCCCGGCTCTCCCGAACTTGATTCAAATCAGACACACAAGGAGTTCCCCATGAGGCTAACAGTTCTACGGCGGTGTTTCGCGGCCGTCGCGCTGTTCGGTGCGCTCGCGTTCGTCGCGGCTTGCACCGGAAGCGGATCCACATCGCTGTCCCCGACCGGCCCAAGCGGCACGGCGAGGTCACTCAACACCGAGGTTCCACCACCAGACCCGTGCGCTCCGACCCTCCTGCGAATCACTACTGTCGATACGCCGACTACTCCACCCGAGTGCGAGAAGCTCCAGGGCCGGTTCACCGGCGGCGGCTTCCAGATCGACGCCAACGACCTCAAGGTCACTCGCGGGTTCACACTTCACTGCGACGAGCTGTTGTCGAACAACTTCGAAGTGAACTGGAAATCCGGCGGCACCACGCACAATTTCCACACGGACAAGAACCCCGAGGTCGCCGAATGCTCGAAGCCAGTTGACCCGGTGCCGCCCGCCGCGGACGTCAGCAGAATTGTCATCCTCAGTCAGCCGGGCTCGCTCGACGGCGAAGATGGTCACCTCATCACGATCGTTCTCGAAGATCACGGTGAACCGGGAACGGCGGATCGCGCGTATATCGCGGTCGATGGGGTCGCGCTCACTGGCGGATCAGTTGCGGCTCCAGCGCTCATTGACGGCGGCAACATCCAGGCGCACTTCGACCAGCCACACAAGTAAGCAGCCGCTCATTGTTTCGTTCCGCGCGCCTTCTTGCCGCATGCGGTGGGAAGGCGCGTTTCGTTTTACTTGGCCGTATTCGGCGGTGCGCCCGCGCCCCGGCCCCGGAAATTCGACTGCAGTAAATGCGTGAGCGTGTGCACGTAGCGCAGCTTGCCGTTCTCGATGCGGAACAGATGCGTGTCAGGCGCGCCGCTGCCACCGCCAGGCCCGCCCGCGCCGAACGTGCAGTACACAACAACTGAACCGATCGTTTCGTCCACGACGAAACGGCGGTTGGCGATGTTCACGCCGCTCGGTACGCCGACGTCGCAGCTATCCATCGGATCGCCTTTGCCGGTGTGCGCGCCGCCTTCGGTGCGTTGACACGGATAACCCCACGGCACGAGATCCTTCTTCCCTTCGAGGAATGCATCGAGATAGGCGTTGGCAGCTGCGACCAGCGTGGCACGCGTCTCACGCTTGTTCGCTGGAATCGTGCCCCAGTCTTCTGCAGACGACCACTTCAAATACGCGTCCGCGTTGAACAGCCAATACCCCGTCGTCGTCCAGAGGATTTCGATCTCGGCAATCTTGTCGCGATTGACGCGAAGGCGTGTGCCGAGGACGTACGGCTTCTCTTTGTTCGTGACGATCACTTCGGTGAACGTCTGACACGTCGACGGGTCGAGAAGACTCCGGTGATGATCGATCTTCATCGCTGTCTTGATCAGCCCCTCGTCCATCTTGGCCGGCGCATGGTTCTCGACGTAGCCGAGACCAGTCGCCAGCGGCAGGCCAGACGTATCGCCTTTGGTTTGGGCAGCGACGTACAAGTCGACCGCGCGCTGCAGCCCTTCGCGCGTGCATGAAATCTGGGCGAAGCCACTCGTCGGAGCGAGCAGGTTCACGGCGACAACAATTCCCACGAATGTAATCCGTGTCATCGAATTCCCTCTCGAGTGGCCGAATCGTACTCGATCTTGCTGAAGCATGGCTTCGGGCAGCATCCGCGCCCTGCGGGCTATTCTAAGCACGCCATGCATCTGTCGACGATGCTCGGGACAGGTTCATCGACGCAGCGTCGAACACGACGCGCGGTGCTCATCGCCGCGGCCATCGCCCTCCTTTCCGCACTGGGTGTGGTGTTCGTTCGCAACTTCACGGACTTCTTCGTCTACTACACCGCGGGTCGATCGCTGCTGGGTGGCCGAACCGATCTGTACGCACCGGACTTCGCTCGCGGCGTGGTGATGGACTATCGTTATCTACCGATCTTCATCCTCACGTTTGCACCGCTGTCGATTGCTCCGTATCCGATCGCCGCCTGGGTGTGGCATCTCCTCAACACCGCGGCGATCGCGCTGGGCGTCGCGTCAATCGCATGCTTGTGCAGCGAGCTGCCGTATCGCCGCGCCAAAGTGTGGACGGTCGCATTCCTGATCGTCGTTCCGTACTTCGCGATGGCACTCGATTACGGCAACGTGCATCTGATTGTGACTGCCCTGATGTTCGCAGGCCTGGCACTGGCAGTCAGATGGCGCGATCGACCGGCTGCTGCGCTGCTGGCCGCCGCGATCACCGTAAAACTCATCCCCGCACTGCTGCTGCCCTACTTCGCCATCACGCGCCGCTTCAAGCTCCTCGGACTGACGGCGCTCATCACCGTCGCGATCAATCTGCTTCCGTCGATCTATTTCGGTGTGGGGGGCAATCGCAACCTCATCTCAGGCTGGTTCGCACACGTCATCGTCGGGCAGGACTTTCATGAGACGAACGGGCCGATCAACCTCTCACTGAAGGGCCAGCTGCGTCGGACGTTCACGAAGGTGGACTACACACAACGCGTGGACGGCGATTACCGCTATGCGGCCGTCAACGTCGCTGCGCTCTCGACGTCAGCCGTCGATCGCATCTGGATGGCGATCAGCGCTTTCATGTTTGGCGGTGGTCTCGTGCTGATCTGGATCTCCGCGCGGTCGCCCACCGACATACGTGTTGTGATGCTGCAGATCGGGCTACTGATTTGTCTGATGCTGTTCGTCGGCCCGCTGACGTCGAAGGTCTACCTCGTGGCGCTGCTTTGGCCGGTCGTCGCCATCGGCGTAGCCGCGTGGGACCAGGACGCTATTCGACGGGCCTTGATCGGCGTCGCTATCGTGAGCGCGATACTGCCTCTACTGCCTGGCCGGACGATGCAGCGTCTGTTGCTCGTAGCGGGCGTGGACTTCTACGTGAGCACCGCGATTCTCATCCTGGTCGTGTTCGCGCTGATGCGTGTGAGCGCGCTACACAGGTCACGATGAACGCAAGCGAGTGCATTATCATCAACGCAATGGCTCCGTATTGCCGCGCGGTTCGATGGTGTTCAGTCGTTGCTCTTGTGGCCATCGCGGCGGCGTGCACGTCGCGCGGTTCGTCGCCCGACCCGGCCGCTTCCAATGTTGCCGCGGCAACGAAAGAAACCCAGGACTGGCGCGCACAACACGAGGACAGTTATCGCAAGAATTGGGCGACGATAGCCGGTCTTCACTTCCTCGAGCCTGGCAGTCATACCGCCGGCACCGCTGCAACCAACGATATCGTCCTGCCTGCATCCGCGGCGTCGGAACGCATCGGACGATTCGTGCTCGACGGCGACGTCGTACGCTTCGAGCCCGACGCACGATCGTCGGTGCAGATCGATGGTCAACCGGTGACGAAGCCACACAATCTCACGGATGATTTCTCCGAGGAACCCGACTCGATCGAAGTCGGCGCCATTCGCATGGTAGTGCATCGCAGCGGTGATCGCCGCTCGCTACGGGTGTGGGATCCCAACGGCGAAATGGCACGTGGCTTTCTCGGTTTCAGGTGGTTCGACATCCAGATGGACTATCGCGTCACGGGCCGCTTCATCCCCGACGCATCACCGCGCGATCTGCAGGTGCTGAACACTTTCGGCGATATCGACACCTACAAAACCGAGGGCGTTGTGGAGTTCACGCTGCAAGGACGCACACTGCGTCTGCGGCCGTTCACGACGCGGCCGAAGCGGTTCTATTTCGTCTTCAAGGATCAATCGAGCGGCGACGAGACCTATGAGGCGGCGAGATTCCTCTACTCCGACTTGCGCGACGACGGCACGACCGTGCTTGATTTCAATCAAGCCTACAACCCGCCGTGCTCATTCAATCCCTACACGACGTGCCCGATTCCGGTCCCAGAGAACCGGCTGCCAGTGAAGGTGCTCGCCGGCGAACGGGCCTACCCGGTTCACGTCCCGCTGCCGAAGTCATAGCGGCATTGCGTGCGTTACTCAATGTTGACCTCAGCCGTCAGCGAATGAGTAACCGCCTCCACAGCTCTTTGCTCGCAGCCGCGGTTATCTGGCTGTCAGTAACCGACTTGTCTGGAATGGACCGTGCACAGGGGCGGTCGGCCTCCTCCGCTCGGTCGAAGACTGCCCTGTGACCGGCTGCTGAGCGCCATGGGCGACATGAGCGAGATTCCCCGGCCGGCACAAGACATCGCGCGTCACGAGACGTTTGCCCCGCACGACTCGTCCAGTGCGCGCCCGCGCATCCTCCTCGTTGACGATCAGCCATCGCGGCTGCTGACCTACGAATCGATCCTGTCAGGTCTCGGCGTGGAATGCGTGTGGGCATTCTCGGGGACGGAAGCACTCGGACGCCTGCTGAAGGACGACTTCGCCGTCATCCTCCTCGACGTCAACATGCCAGGCATGGATGGCTTCGAGGTGGCGCGCATGGTCCGCGAGCATCCCCGGCTCGAGCGGACGCCGATTATCTTCGTCACCGCCATCAACGTGACGGAGCTCGATCAGCTGCGCGGCTACGAGGTGGGCGCCATCGACTACATCTCGGTGCCAGTCGTCCCTGAGATTCTCCGCAGCAAAGTGGCCGTGCTCGTCGAGCTGCATCGCCGCCGCAGCGAGCTACAGCACCTGAATCACGCACTCGCCGAAGCGCGCGCACAGCGTGATGCCGAGCACGCGAAGGTTGTCGCCCAAAAGGACTCACAACTGCGTGCGCTGTTCGAGCACCCAACGGAATTGACGTACGTGCTTCGCGCCGAACGTGATGCCGACGGCGAGATCGCCGACTGGGCGTACGTCGAGGCCAACGCCAACGCGCTCGCGCTCCTTGGCAAGACCAGGGAGCAGCTGATCGGCCGCCGGCTTCGCGATGTGCTCCCAATCGCTCGAGCCGACAGCGTTATCGTGCGGTGCAATCGCGTCCTACTTACGCGGTCGACCGAGCAGTATGAAAGCCGATACGGCGACCGGGACTTTCTCGCC
>JBKPRH010000377.1:0-36277 GCA_046765795.1 Acidobacteriota bacterium
GTCGATGAGCGCACGTGCCGCGTCGATGTGTCCGGCGCGAATGGCAAACAGATACGGCGTGAACGATCCGCCCGTCGATCGCTCGTTGACGTCGGCGCCCGCTTCAATCAACGCGCGGATGGCGGCCACATTGTTTTCGGCCGCGGCCCACATCAACGCGCTCTGCCCCTGGCGCTGCTCTCGCGCTTTGACGTTGGCACCTCTCGCAATCAGCGCCTTGATTGTCTCTGCACTACCGGTACGCGCCGCCGTCATCAGCGGTGTCTCGCCATCAGAAAGCGTCACATTGGGATCGGCGCCCGCGGCAAGCAAGCGCTCGACAATCGCGGCGTTCCCCGACGTGCAGGCGACCGTGAGCGGCGTGACGCCGTACCGGTTCGCCGCTGTGACCTTCGCGCCGGAACGGATCAGGAGATCGACCATCTCCACATTGCCGTTCTGCACCGCCCAATGCAGCGCCGTTGTTCCATCGGGTTCGGCGCTGTTGGCGTCGGCCTTGCCCTTCACCATCGCGCGCACGGTCTGCACGTTGCCGGCCTTCACCGCCTGCACGAGCGTGACGTCTGCGGATGGACCCGCGCTGATGACCGCAAGAATCAGCACAAGAGGAAGAACAACCCTCTGTGCCTCTGAGCCTCTGTGTGTCGTGGCCATGTGAAGTCAGTATTAAACGCCGCTAAGTGGTTCGATCGGTAACTTGCCCGTGCTATCTCCGAGCTTCTCCGCATGCACGCCCACCTTGTCGAGCATCGTGAGCAGCAGGTTCGTCATCGGCGTTTCCGCCGGGAATACGAGGTGACGTCCACCCTTCATCCGACCCGCCGCGCCACCGACGACGGCCAGCGGCAGATCGTAGTGGGCGTGAAGATTCGGATTGCTGAGCCCGGCGCCATACATGAAGAGCGACTGATCCAGCAGCGAGCCGTCGCCGTCGGGCGTGGACTGCAGCTTCTCGAGGAACGATGCGAAGAGCTCGGCCTGGTATGTCCCCAGCCGTGCGTACTTCGCCAACTGATTCGGGTTGTCCTGGTGATGCGAGAGGCCGTGGTGTCCCTCGTTGATGCCGATCTCCGGATATGTCCTGAAGTTCAGCTCGCGACCCAGCATGAAGGTCGTGACGCGAGTCAGATCGGCGCGGAAGGCCAGCCACTGCAGGTCGTACATCAACTTGACGTGCTCGTCGAAGCGATCGGGAATACCTGACGGACGCTCCAGCGTCGGCAATTCCGACGTGCCGCCGCCCTTCTCGACGCGCTGGATGCGGCGCTCGACTTCGCGCACCGAGTCCACGTATTCGTCCACCTTCACGCGATCGGTCGCACCCAGCGACTGACTCAGACGATTCAGATCGCCGAGCACTGAATCGATGATGCTCGCATTCACGCGCGCCTCGGCAAGCCGCTCCGCTGACGTGCCACCATCACCGAACAGCCGCTCGAACACGATGCGCGGGTTGTTCTCGGTCGGCATCGGCGCGGTATCAGACCGCCACGAGATGGTATTGAGGTACGCGCAGCTGTAGCTATTCTCGCACTGACCGGCGAGGAAATTCAGATCGATCGCCAGCTCCAGCGACGGCAGCGCCGTCGCCTTGCCGATCTCGGCCGCCGCGATCTGATCCGCCGTGATCCCGTTCTTCACGTCGGCGCCTTCGGTGCGCTTGCAGTGCACGCCGCTCAGCCACGAGCTCGTGCCTCGCGTGTGATCGCCGTTGGCGCCATCGTCGAAGGCATCAGCCTGATGCTGCGCGAGGCCGCTGATCACGGTCAGGCGATCGCGATACGGCGCGAGCGGCGTCAGGATCTGCGACAGCTCGAAGTTCGTCCCCTCACCGACCGGCGTCCAGTAATTGATGCCGGTGAAGTTTCGCGCGACACCGTTCGGCATGTACACGAATCCAAGACGACGAAGCGGGCGAGCCGGAGTTTGCGCGAGCGCAACGGCAGCGGGAACCATCGCGTCGAGCAGCGGCAAGGCGAGCGCCGCCGCGCCCGCGCGCCCCATGCCGCGAAGCACGGTTCGTCGATCGAGGGCCTTTTTCGTGATGAACATCTTGATGTCTCGTGTAATTCAAAATGCAAAATTCAAAATGCAAAACCCGCTGACCTCAGTCCAGCGTCTCGCACTCGATTTGCATTTTGCTTTTTGCATTTTGCATTACTCGGTCATCCAGCCTTCCTCATCCGAAAGGGTGCGCTCTGTACTATGCCGACAATCAGCGCCGACACGCGATAGTCGTTCTTCGCCGCGTCGCGCACGATTGCACGCACCGCCGGCATGTCGGAATACTCGAGGCCACGGCCGAGCGCGTAGGTCAGCATCTTCTCGGTCACCGTCGGCACGAACCGATCCGAGTGCAGCAGCATGTCACGCAACCCGGTGGGACCTTCGAACGTCGAGCCGTCGGGCGCTCTGCCTCTGGCATCGATCGCCGCTGACGACTCGCCCAGCGTGCGCCACTTGCCCACCGCGTCGAAGTTCTCGAGCGACAGACCCAGCGGGTCCATCATCGCGTGACAGCTGGCACACACCGGATTGGCGCGATGCTGCTCCATGCGCTGGCGCATCGAGAGCACGGCGCCTTCATTGTTGGTCGGCTTCAGCGGCGGCACATTCGGCAACGGCGGAGGCGGCGGCGTGCCAAGCAGGTTCTCGAGGATCCACTTGCCGCGCACGACCGGCGATGTGCGATCGGGATACGACGTGACGGTCAGAATCGCGCCCTGCCCGAGCAGACCATTGCGCGGGCTACTGCTGTCGAGCGTCACACGTCTGAAGTAGTTGCCTTTCACGTTCGCGATGCCGTAGTGCTTCGCCAGTCGCTCGTTCAGGAACGTGTAGTTGGCGCGCAGCAGATCGAACGCGCTGCGATCCTCGCGGACGATGCTGTCGAAGAAGAGCTCGGTTTGGCGACGGAACGACTGACGCAGTCCGTCATCGAAGTCCGGAAAAATGCTCTGCACGGGCACCGACGCCTCGAGATTGCGGAGGAACAGCCACTGTCCCGCGAAGTTGGTGATGAATGCGTCGGCGCGCGGGTCGGCCAGCATACGGCGGACTTCGCGCGACAGCACCGTCGGCGTGGACAACTGTCCGCGCTCGGCGAGGTCGAGCAGCGTGTCGTCGGGAATGCTGCTCCACAAGAAGAACGACAGACGCGACGCCAGCTCGATATCGCTGACGCGGTACGCGCGGCCTGCCGCGGTGTTCGCCGGATCGCGCTCGACACGGAACAGGAACTCCGGACTCACCAGCAGACGGCGAAGCGCGCGCTCGATGCCTTCATCGAAGCCGGCCTGAGACTTGTCCGCCGTCGCTTCAGCGGAGGCGGAACCCTGGCGATAGAACGTGAACAACGGATCGACGTCGGCTGTCGTGACAGGACGACGGTACGCGCGGCGCGCCAGCGTCGAGAGAATCTTGCGGGCGCAGGCCTCGTCCTTTGTTGAACAGGTGAAGATGCGCCGCCGGCTGTCTGACTGCCCAGAGCCCGTCGGATCGATTGGACCGACGATCTCGACGCTGCGCAGATACGCGCCTAAGCGCGTCTCGGGAATGTTGACGCCGGCTGGATACGGACGCTGAAACGGCAACCGCGCCGTCTCGTCGAGCCCCGACACGCGATTGAGGAACACGATGACGACATCGCGCTGACCAGCCTTGACCGGCACGCGCAAGTTCCACGACTCGTCAGCGCGGTTGCGCGACTGCCGCTCCTTCGCGCTGGCGCGAACCGTTTGGGCAATCTGCGAGATCGCTGGACGCGCAGGTTCCTGACCCGGCGACGCGGGCACAGCAGACACCGGCGGCGATTCACCAACACCTTCGCGCGCGCCGATGCCCGGTAGCGTGAACGTGCCGACGCGCTGACCGTCGATGCTGATCTCGACGACCTGCGGCTCGGTGTAGAGCGGCAGGCTTTCATTCAGATCGCGCGTCAGACGCGGCCGGATCTCGTACACCGCGTCCATTGGGAACGCGTAGCTGATCTTCGTGCCGCCGCGCGTGCCGAGGGGCAAGCCTGGCAACTGCACGTCCTGCGAGAGATCGTCGGCGACGCGGTAATAGTCGATGCTCGGCGTTCGCGGAGGCGTCCCGACCGCGAGACGACTCACCTTCTGCGCCGCCGACAGGTATCGCTCCATCAGCGTCGGCGACAGCTTCAGGACACCGGCAATGTTGTCGAACCCGTAGCTCACATCGTCGCCGGGCAGCAACGCCGAGACGTCGAGATCCAGATCGAGCACGTCGCGCACTGCGTTGCGGTACTCGACGCGATTCAAACGATGGAAGGGTTCGGTGCGACCGGGATCGGGATTCGCGGTCCAACTGCGATCGAGTTCACCTTCGAGCCAGGAGGCCAAGCCGTCGTGCGTCGCTTTATCCGGACGCGGAGCGCCGGCCGGTGGCATGACACCGGCGCGCAGTTTCAGTACGACCTTCTCCCACACGGCGGCGTCTGCCGAGACGCGTGACAGATCAAGCGTGTCGAGCGCGATGGGAACGACGCCGCGTTCTTTCTGGCGAGTCGTGTGACAGGTGAGACAGTAACGCTCGAAGGTGGCGCGATTCACCGCGGTCGGAGACGGAGCGGGTGATTGCGCCGCCGCCTCGGGTGCAGACCAATTCGCCGGAACCGCAGCGACCCACGCGGCGACACACGCGCAGACGAAGCCCTTCCGAGCGAGGATTCGCACGACCAATGCTAACTCGGAGAGACGGCAATTCTGAGCGAAATCCGGGCGCTATTACCCGATTGAGGGACTATACTCCCCGCGCGACTCCCCGCGTGGCGGCGCGCGCCGTCCTTCCTCACCTTCGCCAACGAGGTTTGTTATGCGCACACTCATGACGTCGTCCCTCGTGGTCGCGATCGCTGTGGCATCCATCGCATGCGGTCCACAGGCGGGCTCGTTGCAAGCCGCCAACGAAACACTCGGTACAGCTCAGGTGAACTCGATCGAATTGTCGGGAACGGGACGTTGGTATCAATTCGGACAAGCGCCTGCGCCGAATCTGCCGTGGCCGCAGTTCGACGTCAGCAACTACACAGCCACGATCAACTACGCCACTCCCGCGGCGCGCGTGCAGATGACACGCAAGCAGACGATCGAGCCGGGTCGCGTGCGCCCAGCACCCGTCGAGCAGCGGCCCGATCAATACGTGAGCGGGACAACCGCGTGGAACCTCGCTCCGCAAGCCGGTGCCGCGCCCAACGCGCCGCCCACCGCACAACCGCAGCCGGCCGCCGTCGAAGAACGCGTGATGGAGATCTGGACCACGCCACATGGTTTCGTCAAAGCCGCCGCAGCGAACAACGCGACCTCTACACCGAGTGAAGGCGGCTCGGAAGTCACGTTCACCGCTGGCAAGAACAAGTACGTCGGTAACATCAACGCGCAAAACGAAGTCACGCGCGTGCAGACGTGGATCGATAACCCGGTTCTCGGTGATACCGAGGTCCTGTTCACCTATTCCGACTACAAGGACTTCGGCGGCGTGCGTTTCCCGTCACGCATCCAGCGCGTCCAGGGCGGACATCCAGTGCTCGATCTCACCGTGTCCAACGTGACGGCAAACCCGGCGGCGGCGAACATCACGGTTCCCGCAGACGCCAACGCCGCACCCGCGCCCGTGGCGGTCACCGTCGAGAAACTCGCCGAGGGCGTGTACTACCTCAAGGGCGGCACGCATCACAGCGTGGCGATCGACCAGAAGGACCACATCGTGGTGGTCGAAGGTCCACAGAATGAAGCGCGATCGGCAGCCGTGATCGCGAAGGTGAAGGAGACGATCCCGAACAAGCCGATCAAATACCTGGTGAACACGCACGTCCATTTCGACCACTCGGGCGGCGTGCGCACGTTCGTGGACGAAGGCGCGACGATCGTCACGCATGCGGACAACAAGTCGTACTACGAGAAGGCTTGGGCCGCGCCGCACACGATCAATCCGGACAAGCTCGCGCAGTCGAAGAAGACCGCGACGTTCGAGACCTTCGGCGACAAGCACGTGCTCACAGACGGCAGCCGGACGATCGAGATCCATAAGATCGCCGGCGGCGGACACAATGACGCCTTTGCCATGGTGTATCTGCCGAAGGAAAAGATCCTGATCGAAGGTGACGCGTACACGCCGCCCGCGGCGAACGCACCTCCGCCGACGGCGGCAAATCCATTCGCGGTGAACCTCGACCAGAACATCACCCGGCTGAAGCTCGATGTGAAGCAGATCGCCCCGCTGCACGGTCCTGGGGTCGCGACGATGGCGGACCTCAAGGCGTTCATCACGCCGCGCGCAACGAATTAGGAGACGCGACGTGACGAGACGGCTGACAGCGACGGCGGGACTCACCATCGCGCTATCGTTGTCGGCCGCGCTCGATGCGCAATGGCTGAAGTATCCAACGCCCGGCATTCCGCGTCTGCCTGACGGCCGGGCCAATCTCTCGGCGCCAACCCCGCGTACACCCGACGGCAAGCCCGATATCTCCGGACTGTGGCGCGCAAGCGTGAACTACATCTCTGATCTCACGCGCGGCGCGAAGCCTGGCGACGTCGTGATGCTGCCGGCGACCGAAGCGCTCGTTCGTGAGCGGCGCGAGAACTTCAGCCGCGACGATCCGAGCGCCAGTTGTATCCCCGGCGGCGTACCCCGTTCCGATCTCGTGAGCAGCGCGTACCCGATGCGCGTCGTGACCGCTGCGGGGCGGGTCATCATCCTCTACGAGGCGATTCACGGCTGGCGCGAGATCTTCACCGACGGCCGTACGCATCCTCCCGACATGAATCCCACGTGGAATGGATATTCAATCGGACGTTGGATGGGCGACGACTTCGTGGTCGAGACCGCCGGCTTCAATGACAAGGGTTGGCTCGACAACGCCGGCCATCCCAACACCGCCCGACTGCGTGTGACCGAACGCTTCCGGCGCAAGGACTTCGGTCACATGGATATCGACATCACGATCGATGACCCCGGCGCATACGCGAAGCCGTGGACGGTGACGCTGCCGCTGCTGTATCAGGCGGATACCGAACTCCTCGAGTACATCTGCAACGAGAACAATCGCTATTTCGAGATTGTGCCGAAGAAGTAGAAACGCAGTTGCGGCCTCTGCGTTCTAGTAAAAAAATTCGCTTTTTAGGGCAATGGCCAATCTACGGCCTATCGGCCGCTGAAACGCTGAGACGCTAATAAATTCGAGGACAAGCGGCAAGCAGATATGGCAGAGATCGGAGAGACACGTATAGCACTTTCGTGCCATGACTCTTAACCCGAACGAGGTAGACTGGCGCTCCAGAAATCGTTTTCAGCAGGAGCAAGGGTGTCCGACCACGACGACCAGTATCGGCGAGTGGTGGAGTTGTCCCCCGACGGCATCTTCATCACCCGAGATTCCCGCATCGTCTTCGTGAACCCGGCCGCGGTCCGGATCTTTGGCGCCTCGTCGGCCGACGAGGTGTTGGGACGATCTCCGTTCGACTTCTTTCACATCGATAAGCACATCCACCTTCGCGATCGCGTCTCGAGACTGCTCGCTGGCGGTACCGTGCCCGTGAACGAAGAGCGCGCGGTCGGACTCAATGGCGTCGTCACAGATGTCGAAGTCGCGTGCACCCTGTTCGAAGACTCGCACGGTCGCGCGATCGAATCGGTGATGCGCGACATCACCGAACGCAAACGGACCGAAGAAGCTCTGCGCGAGAGCGAAGAGCGCCTGTCTCTGGCGTTCGCTGGCGCGCAGGAAGGCGTGTGGGATTGGAATCTCGAGACCGGGCAAGTCGTGTACTCGCCGCGCTGGAAGCAGATGCTCGGCTACGACGAATGGGAGATCGAGCCGCACGTCAGCGCATGGGAACGCCTGCTCCACCCTGACGATCACGAGCGCGCACGCACGCTCAACGCGGCCGTCGCGCGCGGGGAGCGTGGCTACGAGGCTGAGTTCCGTCTTCGTCACAAGGCCGGCCACTTTGTCGACGTCCTGTCGCGCGGCCTGCCGGTCCGTCGCGAACCCGGCGGTCCGGTCGTGCGCATTGTCGGCACGCATTTCGATTTGACAGAGAGGAAGCGCGCCGAAGAGGCGCTGCGCCAGAGCGAAGAGCGGTTGACGCTGGCATTCGCGGGCGCGCAAGAAGGGATCTACGACTGGAACCTCGAGACGGGCGCGGTAGTCTACTCGACTCACTGGAAACGCATGCTCGGCTACGAAGATCACGAAATCGAGCCGCACGTCAGCGCCTTCGAGCGACTCATTCATCCCGACGATCTCAATCGCGCCACGCACGTGAATACCTCCGTCTCGCGGGGCGATACGCCGTACGAGATGGAATTCCGGCTCCGTCACAAGAACGGCCACTACATTCACGTGCTGTCGCGGGGATTTCCGGTGCGCCGTGACCCCGACGGTCCGGTCGTACGCATCGTCGGCACGCATTTCGATCTGACCGAGCGGAAGCAAGCAGAAGAAGCGCGCGAACGGGAACGCAGCGAACGGGCGCGCACAGAACTCCTCGGCCGGTTGGTGTTTGCCCAGGAAGACGAACGGCGCCGGATCGCGCGCGAGATGCACGATCAGTTCGGCGAGCAGTTGACCGCGCTCGGCCTTCGCATCCGCGCCCTCAAGGAGGCCTGTAGCGGCCGCCACGATTTGTCGGCCAAAATCGCCGCACTCGAGGACGTCGCGGAGCAACTCGATCGCGACGTCGATCACCTGATCTGGGAACTGCGGCCAACGGCGCTCGACGATCTGGGATTACGCGCAGCGCTTGCCAACTACATCGATGATTGGTCACGGCGCGTACAAGTCCCCGCAGAGCTCCACAGCGCCGGCCTGAGCACCGAGCGCCTCGCCTCTGAAATCGAGACGACCTTGTACCGCATCGCGCAGGAGGCGCTGAACAACATCGCCAAGCACGCGCAGGCCCGACATGTCGAAATCATCCTCGAACGCCGAACCGATCAGGTCCTCCTGATCGTCGAGGATGACGGCGTTGGCTTTGACCCGGCCGAGACGAACGGAGACCGGCGCGGATTCGGGTTGCTGGGCATGCAGGAACGTGCCGCGCTGGTCGGCGCGACGGTGGAAGTCGAATCTGCATTGGGCGAAGGCACGACCATCTTTGTCCGAACGCCGACGATGCCGGTGCTGGCGGTTCCACTGTCGCCTGACGGCGTAGGCGTGTAACGCGAGCATGCCTGATCCAAGCGGCCGACTCCGCGTACTGCTCGCCGACGACCACGTGGTCGTCCGGCAGGGTCTCAAGCTCGTCATTGAAGGCCAGAAAGACATGGTCGTCGTCAGCGAAGCCGGCGACGGCGCGACGGCGATTCAGCATGCCCAGGAACTGAAGCCCGACGTCGTGATCATGGACATCTCGATGCCCGGGATGAACGGACTGGTGGCGACGCGTACCTTGAAGCGCGTGCTCCCTCAGTGCGTGGTCGTCACGCTGACCCGTCACGCCGACGATGCGTATCTGCAGGAGTTGATGCGCGCGGGCGCATCCGCCTACATCTTGAAGCAGAGCGCGCCGGCCGAACTCATTACCGCTATCCGGACGTGCGCGGCTGGTGGCCAGTATCTCGACTCCGCATTGACCGCTCGCGTGACGGCCGGCTTCCTCGGACGCGACGGGAGAAAGGTCACGCAGTCGGGGGGAACCCCTAGCGACCGTGAATCGGAAGTCCTGCGTCTGATCGCGGCTGGCTACAGCAACAAGGAGATTGCGACCCGGCTCACGCTCAGCGTGAAGACCGTCGAAGCGCACAAAGCCAATGCGATGCGGAAGCTTGGTCTCAACGGCCGTATCGACATCGTTAAATATGCGATCTTGCAGGGTTGGCTTAAGGACGATTAAGGTCGGCTTAAGAAGATTAGGGAAGATCCCGAGGATCAGCGGGGACTTCCCGATAGCCCCTCACACAGAACAACCGATAAATTGCACATCGTTTGGTAGACGGTTTCCTCGGGGAGGTTTCCATGGAAAGCGTCTGGACGATGAGCGAGTCAAAGGTACTCCCTCCTCCAGGTGAAATTCTCAAAGACGGCCTGACTGCGGTTGTCGAAGACGGACCCGACCCGCGGCAGCTCCCGGCCGAATTCACCCTGCGTGTGAAACCGGATCGACGGCGCGTGCAGCTCCCGATTCCGGCTGAACTCGATCGACGACGAAAGATTTAAAGCTATTTGCCGACGAGCTTCGGCACATCCCTTTCGTTTTCGAGACAGGCGTATTCGAGCAGTTCGGTGTCCAGCGCAAGATGCTGGTTGACCGAGACCGTCCACGGTTTCGTGTACGCCTTCGGGTCGTCAATCGTCACCGCGATCTCCAACGCTCCGAAGCGCGGGCGACGAATGCGCTCGGTCATCCGCGCGCGATCGGTGAGCGGACTGCCGTAGAAGTCGGCCCACAGACCGTCGCGAAATCCGACCGTGTCCACGACGAGCGTGTCACCGTCCCATCGACCTGTTGAATAGCCGTACCACGATGGATTCGGATCCGCCGGGTGCGTCCGCCCGTCGGTAAAGATCTGCCGGAACTCCATGTTGCGCTCGTGAAGAAGCACCAACAGCGACGCGCTGTGCAGGATCTTCTTCGGCAACGGATGGGCGAGCATCTGCAGCGCGCCAATCGGCAGGCAGCGCGCGTCGGGATTGTCCTTGGCCAGATCCGCCTTGCGACGCTCGTACAGTTCCGCCGCCCAGGGCTGATACGGCGGTGCCGCGCCCTTCATGCCGTTGGTGATATCGAAGAACACCGTCTTCGGCGTCGGGCCCGTGCCTTCCTGGCCGGGCACGCCATAACCGTCGTTGCTCCACACCCCTGAGAAGTCCGGCTTGCCATTCGGCAGACGCGGTGCCGGCGCATCGAGATTTGGTTTGCCGTCGCGCGTGCGCGGTACTCCGGGGGTCGGATACCGAATCCACTGCGCGTCGACTGAAATCGACGCAACAGCAAACAGGATCGCGAGAACAGCAGCGTCACGACTAAATCGAATCACGCGCGCGATTCTAGTCGATGTGGTGTCCGGCTTTAGCCGGATCGATGTAGTGTCCGGCTTTAGCCGGACCTATCGTAAGCTCACACGATGAGCGACCACTATCACGACCCTGCCGACATCAAGCGCCTCAAGGACATGCGCGCGCTCGCGCCCGCCGACTACGAGGCGTGGGTGAATTTCAATCGCATCATCGCGCGGGCCGATGGCGCGATCCCGCGGAAGTACCGCGAACTGATCGCCGTTGGCGTCGCAGTGGCGGTGCAGTGCCCGTTCTGCATGGAAGCCCACGCCAAGGGTGCCAGGGCAGCAGGCGCAACGCGTGAGGAGATCGTCGAGGCGACGTTCGTCGCATCCGCCATTCGCGCCGGGGCCGCCACGACACACGGAACGATGGCGCTGAAATTCTTCGATCAGGCCGCCGACACGCCGCCGGCGAAAGCGTGAGTCGCGATGAGCCCCGCTGCGCGGACCAGCGTTGGCTATTCAGGAACCCCGTTGGCCAAGAAGCTGGGCATCGGCACCGGCCATCGCGTCTGGCTCGTCCAGGCGCCGGCCAACTACAAGGCGCTGGTTGCACCGCTTCCTGATGGCGTGACGTTCGTCGCGAAGCCGTCGAACACAACAGACCTCGCACACGTGTTCGCGAGCAAGCGACGCGAGTTGGAGAAGACGCTTCGCTCGCTGCGAAGTACGTTGAAGCCCGACGCCGCAGTCTGGGTGTCGTGGCCGAAGAAAGCGTCGAAGCTGCCGACCGACATCACGGAGGACACGATTCGCGAGGTCGCGCTGCCGATGGGATTCGTCGACATCAAAGTGTGCGCGGTCGACGAGACGTGGTCGGGATTGAAGCTGGTGGTGCGGAAGGAACTGCGCCCGTAATTCAAAATGCAAAATCCAGAATGCAAAGCCCCCAACCGGGGGGCGTCTTTGTTTGCATTTTGCATTTTGCCTTTTGCATTACGCCGTCACTGCGCGGGCTCGAGTTTCAACAGCACGCCGGGATTCTCGTCAGTCAGCAGATAGACGTTTCCATCGGGTCCCTGCTTCACATCACGAATGCGCTGACGAAATTCCGTGAGCAGCATTTCGCGTCGGATCTCCTCGGTCTTCTCGTTGAACACGATTCGCTGCAGGTGGCCGGTGTTCGGGATCTCGCCGTACCGCATCGCACCCACGAACGCGTTGTTGCGCCACTGCGGGAACTTGTCGCCCGTGTAAATCATCAGGCCCGATGCGGCAATCGCCGGCATCCAGTACACGAGCGGCCCTTCCATCCCGTCCTTCTCGAACTTGCCTTGCCACGGTCCTTCGTAGGAGCGGCCCATGCTGACCGTCGGCCAACCGTAGTTCTTCCCTGCCTTGACGATGTTGATCTCGTCGCCGCCATTGGGACCGTTCTCGCTGTTCCACAGTTCGCCGGTCACGGGGTGGACGATAAGCGCAAGCGAGTTGCGATGTCCCCACGAATAGATCTCCGGCTTGAACTCCGGCTGCTTCACGAACGGGTTGTCCGGCGGCACAGTGCCATCGTCTTTGAGCCGAAGAACCTTGCCCTTGTGGATGTTCTTCTCCTGCCCCTGTCCGAAGTTGGCGCCGCCGCCTGATCCCGTCGTCATGTAGAGCATGCCGTCGCGACCAAACACGATGCGCGACGCAGAGCCGCCGGCGCCGTCCCACCACGGCTCGGCGACGAAGATGTCTTTGACATCTTTCAGCGCATTGTCTTCAAGGCGGCCTCGCGCGAGAACGGTCGCCATCATGCCGTCTTCGCGACCTTTGTTGTAGGTGAGATAGACGATGTGGTTCTCGGTGAATTTGGGATGGAGTGCGACGTCCATCAACCCTGAAAGACGCTGCGCCTTCACAGCGGGCACGCCGCTGATTGGCGTCGGATCGAGCACGCCGTTCTTCAGCAGCCGCAGGCGTCCGGGCCGCTCGGTGATGAGCATGCTGCCATCGGGAAGCCACGCGAAGCTCCATGGATTGACGAGCCCCTTCGCGACGATCGACATGCGAATCTTCACGCCCTCGGCGGCTTCGACTGTCCACGGACCGTCGCCGAATGCCGCGCGCGGGATCGCCAGCGGCGGTCCGCCGGTGCGGCCCTGCGTAAACGTGACGACTGTCGCCGCCAGAATGAAGACGCACGTGAGAGCTTTCATGAACAACTCCCGCTATCGAATGGCGATGGGGTTACCTGGAGATCCCGTCGCACCCTTCAATCGCAACGGCGCGAATGAGTACATGAACTCGTAGGCGTTGTCACGCGCCAGTTCGGCCGTGATGAGGTTCTCGTGAAGATAGATGCCGTTGCGCGCCAGGAACAGCTGATGCACCGGCGCCGACAGCGAGGCATCGGGATTCGGCATCACCTCGACGCCCCACGTGTCCGCGCCGACAACGACGACTTCCGCGTCAACGAGGAATTGCGCGGCCGCGAGGCCGATGCCCGGCTCGGTCGCCCCAAACTTGGTGTTGTCCTTCATCCACAGCGACGACCATCCGGTGTGAATCAGCACAACATCGCCCGATCGGATCTGCACGTTCTGCTTCTGGAGCGCGCCTTTGAGATCGGCCACGGTGATCTCGTAGGTCGGCGCCAGCTGCGCGACCCCTTTGAACCTGGCCACGTCGATCAGCACACCGCGCGTCACGATCGCGCCGACGTTTTCGACACCGAGTTTGGTCAGTCCCTCGGCCTGCGCGAACTCGGATCGCTTGTTGCCGTTGTAGAAAAGATCGCCAATGCCGAGGTGACCGAGGCCGTCGAACTGCGTGCCGATCTGTCCGAGCTCGCCGCTGATGATCTCGTCGTGATAGACCGCCTGGTTCTTGCCAGGCATCGCGAAGGGATACGGGATGCGGAGGCTGTAGTGGCGGGTGCCGTACATCGGCATGCCCGACTCGTAGACGTGACCGAGCTGATAGACCTGACCCTTCTGGATCGCGTTCTTCGCTTCGAGCACCTTGGCCGGCGTGATGCGATTCGCCGCGCCGCGCTGATCGGCGGCGCCCCAGCGTGAGGGATACCACCGATCGGACTGGCCGCGTGCGACCGCCGCGGCCGCAACCACCACGAGGAGCACCACCAGCGAGCGCGTGCGAATCACGACGACCTCCCAGGCGTGTCTAAAGACCCGCCTCTACGAGTCACTATTTCTTGTCCAGCTGTGCGAACACTTCCTTCGCCGCGCGGAACGAGTCGACGCCGGCCGGCACGCCCGCGTAGATCGCCACCTGCATGAAGACCTCGCGGATCTCCTCGCGGCTGACGCCGTTCGTCAGGGCGCCGGCGATGTGCAACCGCAGTTCGTGGGGCCGGTTCAGGCAACTGATCATCGCCAG
Organism: Acidobacteriota bacterium; assembly: GCA_046765795.1. GTDB lineage: Bacteria > Acidobacteriota > Vicinamibacteria > Vicinamibacterales > UBA2999 > Gp6-AA40. Next base: position 14,350 of record JBKPRH010000377.1, read on the forward strand.
GTTCAACAGGCTCCGCGTCTTCTTGTCGAGCCCGTCGCGTCCCCACACGGCTCCCCAGCAGTACTCCGTGACCAGCTCCTGCATCGGCATGCTGAAGTCGTCGGCCTGCTTGAACGCGTTGTCCACGAACTCCTTGCCCAGCACTGAGCTTCGAATGGCCCGGCCCTTCTCGAACGTTGCTTTGTCCATGAGATCTCCCGCGGAGACTGAAGCCTCCGCTCTACGCCGTGGTCTTCACGACCAACCACTAACCACCCACCACCAACCACGAACCACGAACCACGAACCAGTCTTCATCCCTTGATCTCTACGCCCGCCCACTCCTCGACGACCTTGGCGATCGACGTGAAGTCGGAGTCGGCACCAAACTTCGCTTGCGTGATCGCCAGCATCTGACGCACGGCCGCTCCAGCGACCATCGGCACACCGAGCGCCTCGGCCTCGTCGATACACAGCCGCACGTCCTTGTACGACAGACCCGTGGCGAAGCCGAAGTCGAACGTGCGCGGCAGGATCGATCGCGGGAACTTGTCCTGCGTCGCGCTGTTGCGCCCGCTGCCGGCATTGATGATGTCGATGAGCACCCTCGCATCAAGGCCCGCCTTCACACCCATCGCCACCGCTTCTGACGACACGACGATCGCCGACGCCGCAAGGAGATTGTTGGCGAGCTTGGCAATCTGCGCCAGGCCGGGCTTCTCGCCGACGTAGAACGTCTTGCCGAAATTCTTGAGCACCGGATCAACGGTCGGGAACGTGGCCTGCGCGCACGACACCATCACCGCCAGCGTGCCCTTCGTCGCACCCGCGACGCCGCCGCTGACAGGAGAGTCCACCCAGGCGACGTTACGCTCGCCGGCAGCCTTGGCGACAACGTTGGCCACACTCGGTCCGGTCGTTGACAGATCGATGAGCGTCTTCAGCTTCGAGCCGCGCAGGATGCCGCCGTCACCGACGCTCACCGCTTGCACGATCGGCGGCGTGGGAAGGCTCATGAGGACGATCTCCGCAGCCGATGCCACCGCTTCCGCCGACGCCGCAGCCTTCGCACCGCGAGCGACAAGCGCCTTCACCGCCTCCGCATTGGTGTCGTACACCGTCAGCGAATATCCCGCGTCGAGCAGCCGCACCGCCATAGGCCCGCCCATGCGGCCCACTCCGACGAACCCTAGTTCCTGCCCCATCCTTGAGTGCCCTCCGGTTCGTGGTCGGTGATTGGTGGTTGGTGGTGAAAAAGAAAATCAACCACGAACCACGAACCACGAACCACCAACCTATCTTTGTATAAACGGATTCGGAACGTTCTCCGCCGTCGAGATCCACACGCTCTTCACCTGCAGGTATTCCTTGATCATTTCCTGTCCGCTCTCGCGGCCCAGTCCCGATCGCTTGTAGCCGCCAAACGGTGACAGATAGCTCACCGCTCGATACGTGTTGATCCACACCGTGCCGGCCTGAAGCTTCTCCGCCATCTTCAGCGCGCGGCGCATGCTCGTGGTCCACACACCGGCCGCAAGACCATACACCACGTCGTTGCCGATCGCGATCGCCTCGGCGTCGTCCTCGAAGGGAATCACCGCGAGGACTGGACCAAACACCTCCTCCTGCGCGATGCGCATGCGGTTGTTGACGCCTTCGAAGATCGTCGGCTCCACGAACCAGCCATTGCCACACTCGGGACGCGTTGCACGATCGCCGCCGAGCACCGCACGCGCCCCTTCACCCTTGGCGATATCGATGTACTTCAGGATCTTCTCGAACTGCGGCTTGTTCGTCACCGGACCGATCTGCGTGTCCGGACTCATCGGGTTGCCCATCTTCGCTGTCTTCGCAAACGCGACGAGGCGACTGAGGAACTCGTCGTGAATGCTTCGCTGCACGAGCAGACGCGAGCCAGCGATGCACGTCTGTCCCGTCGCCGCGAAGATGCCGGAGATGACTCCCTTAATCGCATTCTCAATCTCGGCATCGTCAAAGACGATGTTGGGCGATTTGCCACCGAGCTCCATGGTGACGTGCTTCATGCCGCGAGCCGCGGTCTCGTAGATGCGTTGACCGGTGGCGTCTGAGCCGGTGAACGCGACCTTCGCGACGAGCGGATGCTCGACGAGCGGCGCCCCCACATCTGGCCCAAACCCGGTGACGACATTGACGACACCAGGAGGGAAACCGGCCTCTTCGACGAGCTTCATGAACTCGAGTGTCGATGCCGAGGTGAACTCCGATGGCTTGATCACCATCGTGTTGCCCGCCGCGAGTGCGGGTGCGAGCTTCCACGCCAGCAGCAACAGCGGCGAGTTCCACGGCACGATCGCGGCGACCACGCCAAGCGGCTCGTAGCGCGTGAAGTTGAACGTATCGGCCTTGTCGGTGGGAATGACGGCGCCTTCGATCTTGTCCGCGAGACCGCCGTAGTAGTGATACCACTGCGCCATGTACGCCGACTGCATGCTCATCTCGGCGTACAGCTTTCCGTTGTCGCGCACCTCAATCTCCGCGAGGTGCTTCGAGCGTTCGGTGATCAGATCGCCAAGCCGGCGCAAGAGGGCACCACGCTTTGACGCGGTCAATGCCGGCCACTCGCCGGACGTGAATGCGCGATGCGCGGCGCGGACCGCGCGATCGACGTCCTCTGCGGTGCCGCGAGGAATCAACGCCCACGGCTCGGCGCGAAATGGATCGTCGCTTTCGAAGTGATCGCGCGAGCTCGCCTCGACCCATTCCCCGCCAATGAACATCTGGTACCGGGCGAGCGCGGTCGCAGTCGCTGTCACAGGAACCCTCCGGACGTGCACACGATAGCTCTCAGAACGAAGGCCGACCTCACACCATATCGACAACCTGCAAGCAGCGCAAATGCAGGCAGATCCGCCGTCGTGAGCATCGCGGCGTGTGTTCCATTCTGCGAATCAGAACGCCCCCGCGCACACGCTTGATAACACCCGTGGCTGCAACACCTTCGAGCCAAACACCTCGAAAGCGCGTGTGCAACGACTGAACGTGCAGCGCCCGTGCGCACGTTTGCACCGCAACGCGCTCGCACGGGCCAAACGCCAGCGTCACAGGCAGTTACGGCGACGGAGAACGTATGGCCGCGCCTGGTCCGCCGCTTGCTCTATATGTCCACGGGGGGCAACCAATGTTGCGAATCGGATCGGGTGTTGCGGCACTTGCCGCGCTCCTAGTGACCTACTGGGTGAATCCAACAGCCGCGTGGATTGTGCTCGGATCAAGTTTTACGCTGGTCGTCGCTTTCAAAGTGCGCCAGCGTGAAGAAGCGGAAGGCGCCCTGCAAACCGTAGACGAGTAGGCTCGCCCGACGCGCGCCCGCCCTCTCCCTGGGCGGCGCGCGTTGCTCTCTCTTTCTCTCCTCTCGCTCTTCCTGTTTCCTTTCCTAGTCCGACATGCTTGACCACCATGGCGGACGCCTGTACGCCTTTTGACTTTTGACCTTCGCGCCGCAGGCGCGATGTGACAAAAGGGTGACAGAGCAACCCGAATGCACTGAGCCACCGTCTGACTGTCGAGGACCAAGGACCAAGCACTAAGGACCAAGGACTATCATTTCGGGGGGGCACGGAATGGACGCCACGCTTCGCGCGCTCAATCGATTCGGACTCGGCGCCCGTCGCGGAGAACGCCAGAAGATCGGTGATGGCCGCCAGTGGCTGAAGGCGCAGCTCGACGGTGGAACGCCATCGCTCGCACCACCAGACGGCGTGACGGCAACATCGGTCGGCGAGGCGCTGCGCGCCATCCGCATGGCGGGTCAAGGCAACGAGCAGGAACGCCGGCAGGCGCGCCGGCGGGTCGTCGAGATGAGCCAGGCCGAGATGCATGCGGCGCTCACGGCACGCATCACCAGCGAGCGGCCGTTCGTCGAGCGTCTCGTCGCGTTCTGGTCCAACCACCTGTGCGTCTCGACCGGCTCGAAGATCATCGTCGCTCCGCTGGCCGGCAGCTACGAGCGCGACGTGATCCGGGCGCACGTGCTCGGGCGTTTCGAGGACATGGTCCTCGCCTCTGCGAAGCATCCGGCGATGCTCGTGTATCTCGATAACTTCCAATCAATCGGACCGAGCTCTCGCGGAGCGAGCGCGGGTCCACGCAATAACGGACAGCGTCGCGGACTGAATGAGAACTATGCCCGCGAGCTGCTCGAGCTCCACACGCTTGGCGTCAACGGCGGCTACACGCAGCAGGACGTGCAGGAGCTCGCGAAGATTCTCACCGGCTGGACGGTCAACGGGATCGGTGGCCCCGCCGTACAAGCGCAGCGCGCGAATCAGCCGCGCCGAAGAAACGCGCCGAGACAGGCGGTCCGCCGAGCACCTGATGGACCGATCGAGTTTGCGTTCATCGATCTGCTGCACGAGCCTGGTACCAAGACCGTGTTGGGACAGCGTTACAGCCAGGGCGGCATCGAGGAGGGCGAGCACGTGATCCGCGCGCTGTGCCGTCACGCATCGACGGCGCAGTTTGTCGCCACCAAGCTGGTCACACACTTCGTCAGCGATGAACCACCGGCCGCGGCCGTCGATCGCGTTGCGAAGGTATTCCGATCGACCGACGGCGATCTGAAAGCTGTGGCGCGCGCGCTCGTCGATGAGCCCGAGGCATGGCGAGAGGACGCACAAAAGTTCCGAACACCGCAAGACTGGTTCGTCGCGATGCTGCGCGCGTTTGGTGCGAGCGACGCGAGCCCGAATGCGCCCGTCGTCTTGCGGCAACTGCGTCAGCCGGTATGGTCACCCGCCGCGCCGAAGGGATTCGGTGACGCGCTGCAGGAATGGGCCGATCCCGACTCGCTGCTCAATCGCGGCGAGCTGGCGCGCACCATCGCCAAACTGCCGAACGTGCGCGCACTCGATCCGCAGTCATTGGCAGATGTGGTTGATGTACCTGCCGGCAATCCGCTGCACGCGATGCTGGCTGATACGTCGATCGCCGCGCCCGAGCGTCTTGCACTCGCTGTGGCCGGACCTGCGTTTCAATGGAGGTAGTGATGAAGCGCCGCGACTTCGTTCGAACGATGTGCTACGGCGGCCTCGCCACCTTCGGCCTGCCGGTCGTCAACTTCGCGCAGGTGCAGCAGAACGGCCGCTTCGTCTTCATTCTGCTGCGCGGCGGCTTCGATGGCCTTGCTGCGCTGGTGCCCTACGGCGATCCGGACTACCGCGCACTGCGCGGATCGTTCGCGTACAACGCCTCCGATCTGTCGACGCTCGACGATACGTTCGGCCTCGCGCCGGGACTGTCACCACTGCGCGCGTTGTGGGACGCGAATCAGCTCGCCGTCGTGCATGCGATGGCGATCCCGCATCGCACGCGGAGCCACTTCGATGGCCAGGCGATTCTCGAGACCGGCCTCGATCATCCGGCCGGTTCCTCGGACGGTTGGTTGAACCGGATGCTGCAGGTGATGTCGGGCACGCGTAGTGGCATTGCGATCGCCGCCGGCATGCCTCTATCGCTGACCGGCCCCTATCAGGTCGAAACGTGGTCCCCCACACAGCTCGGCGCTGTGGACGATGCGTTTCTGGACCGGTTGGCGGTGCTGTATCGCAACGACAAGGCGCTGCACAACCGCTTCGAGGCGGCCCTGCAGCAGCAGGAACTCGTCGGCGAGGAGCCGATGGCCCGTGGCAACGCGCGTCGCGGTGGCATCACGCCGCTCATGCAGGCTGCGGCAAAGATCCTTCGGCAGGAGCGCGGGCCCAATATCGCGGCGATGGAGTTCAGCGGCTGGGACACGCACGCGAATCAGGGGGTGGCGGGCGGCGCGCTCGATCGCTTGCTCGGACAGCTCGCCGAAGGCCTGGTCGCGTTCCGCAACGACATGGGCACGGCATGGCAGAACACCACGCTCGTCATCATGACGGAGTTCGGACGCACGGCGCGGCCGAACGGCACGCGAGGCACCGATCACGGAACGGCGGGCGCAGGCTTCGTACTCGGTCCGCGCCTGGCCAAATCGGCGATCGTTGCCGACTGGCCCGGCCTGTCATCGAATGCATTGTTCGAAGGACGCGATCTCAAGCCGACGCTTGATACGCGAGCGGTACTGAAAGCCGCGATCGCCGGAACGTTCGATCTCACCCCCGCGCAACTCGATCGCGTGTTCCCGAATTCCTCTGCCGCAAGACCAGTGGCCGGATTGATGGCGTAATCGAACGTCGGGTAAGGGCGACGCATGCGTCGCCCCTACGAACGCACCCGATTAATTCGCTGGTTTGCTGAAAAGCGTCTGGTCGATGGCGCCGTTGTGCTCGACTTTCGAGATCGTCACAGTGAAGCTCTGCACCGATGAGGTGTTGACGATCTTGTGAGCGACCTTGACGCCGTCCACATCACGCTCGTCTGAGAGATCTGTCGTCTGTTCGATCGTGCCCACCGGCGGGATGTCGGCCGTCACCACCTGACGAAACATCATGAAGGTCGTCGCGTCGATGTAGCTCTTCGCCGAGGGCCCGGTCTTCGGTTTGATGAGGAGGACGAAGGCATCGCGATCGCCGACCTTCTCCTTGCCCGCGAGCTCGACGCTGATGCCGTTCTGCTTGTAGTTGAGGAGCGGCGTCGGGAACACACCGTTCCGCATTCCTTCAAGCTGGTCGCCGGTGATGTCGCGATTGCCCTGAAGCGTATCGATGGCGTATCCGGTGGTGCCATCGAAACGTTGGTCGATGGTCATCTTGCCGACGCCGACGTTGGACAGATCGAGATTGATCAGTGTCCGTACTTTGTTCGGCGCCTGGTTCCAGATTTCAATCGGGCCCGAGAACTCGCCGGCTGGCGTCGAGACCGTGATCGTACCGGCCATGACCCGCGAGGTCAGCTTGCTGAGCGCGGCGCGGCCGCCAATCGCAGCCAGGTGCTTCTCGATGATTTCATCAGCCGTTTGCGCCGCCACTGCATGGGCCGACCCAAGCAGCACGCTGGCAACTGCCACCAACCGCAACAACTTCGTCACGTGTAATCTCCGTTTCTGGGGGCATCTGCCCGCCTTCGCCAGAGGCTTCGGCGCGGCAGGCTCCCAGGCCATGGCATCTGTGACGCTAACCGCTGGCGAGGGGTTCAGTATTAACGCGATGCTGACAGTTTTTTGAGCAGGGCGGCAGTGTCCTCGTGCACGTCAATCCTCGCGCCGCCGCGGCTGTTTCCGCCGGCTTTGCCCAGTGCCGAGTCGATAGGCGTATTGCCTCGGTTGTCCTTCGCAGTGAGATCGGCGCCACTGGCGACCAGGAACTGGACGACGTCGTTCCACCCCCAGCGCGCGGCCTCGTGTAGCGGCGTCAGCCCGCGCGAGTCCTTCGAGTTGACGTCGCCTCCGGCTTTCATCAGCAGCTTCAGCGATTCAATCGATCGCTGCTGCGTGTCGTCGCTCAGATAGAAGCCACGCGTGTCGGCGTCTACCGAGCCGAGCCCGGCGGCGGCCATGATCGGCGTCATGCCACGCGAGTTGGCCAGACTGATATCGGCGCCTTTGGCGAGCAGCGCGGCGATCGCCGGTGCATCGAGCGCCTTGGCCGCACGGAGAAGCGGCGTCGCTCCGGTGGTCAGCATGCCGTCGAGACCGCGATCGTTGCCGATGTTACGGAACGGTGGCGACAGTTTCAGTTGTGCGTTGGGATTGGCGCCCGCGGCGAGCAGCAACTCGACGACCTGCAGCGATGTGGTCTCGTCGAGCGACGGCCAGTCGGGCCGTCCGCCGCGCGGAATGGTATTCAGATCGACCGCGGCGTAGAGCGGCGCGCGACCCCAGAAGTCAAACTGGTTCGGGTTCGCGCCCTTCTTGATCAAGTACTGCGCGGTATCCCACTGCCCGTTCATCACCGCCATCAACAGCGGGCTGATCTTCTCGGGGTCGGCAAGGTTGATCTCAGCGCCGGCGTCCACAAGCATGCGTGCGCATTCGACGCAGCCTTCGCGCGCGGCGTAGAGGAGCGGTGTGAGCCCGCCGGCCGGGCGATAGATCGCGCGTGGCTCCGCGGTGACCTGGCGCTCCCAGTTGTTGATCGTCGATCGCGCATTGACGTCGGCGCCCGCTTTCACGAGCTCGGCGACCATCGCCGGTTGCTTCTGCGCGACCGCCCACATCAATGCGGTCTGCCCGCGCCAACGCTCAACGGCGTTCACCTGTGCGCCGTACTTGAGGAGCAGGCGTGCCGCATCGACGCGGCCGCTCCGTGCGACGACCATCAGCGCGGTCTGCCCGTCGGCGTTCGGTGATTCGACATCCGCGCCCGCCTTCAGCAGTGTCTCGAGCAGATCCGCGCGGCCAAGAATCGCCGCTTCGGCCATCGGCGTCGAACCGAACTCGTTCTTGACGTTGACCTTCGCGCCGGCGCGAATGAGCCGCTGGGTGAGCTCGAGATCGCCGTGATGCACGGCCCAGTGCAGCGGCGTGGTGCCGTCCACTTCCGGCGCGTTGACATCAGCGCGCTGCGAGATGAGCGTCATCGCCGTCGCGCGATCGCCGGATTTCACCGCATCGACGAGCGGCGCAGCTGCTGCCAGAGCCAGAATCAGTATCGAACTCAACATGGTTCACTGACCCGCGTGTCTACGACTCACAGAGGCACTGAGGCACAGAGGATCTGTTGTGTACTCATTGACAGGCCTAAATCTCCGAGAAGACCTGCGTACTATTACCAACCTTCTCCACGGGAACACCGGCGCGATCGAGGAGCGTCAGCAGCAGGTTCGCCAGCGGCGTCTTGTCCTCGTATTTCAAGTGCTGCCCGCCCTTCATCTTCCCTGCGCCACCACCGACGACGATCGTCGGGAGCGGGAACTCGTCGTGGGCGTTGCTGTTGCTCATGTTGCTGCCATACAGCAGGATCGAGTGGTCGAGCACTGAGCCGTCGCCGTCGGGCATCGCTGCCAGCTTGGTCAGGAACTTCGCGAACGCCTGGCTGTGATACGTCTGGATCTTCACCAGCCGATCCTTCCGCGACTTGTCGTTCTGGTGATGCGAGAGCGGATGGAACGCGTCCGACACCCCGATGTGATTGTAGGTGACGTTGCTGCCCTCGCCCGCCATCATGTAGGTGAACACGCGCGTCAGGTTCGCCTGATAGGCGAGCGCGATCATGTCGAACATCAGATTGAGCCGCTGATCGAAGGTCGCCCCGACGGGGACTTCCGGGAGATCGAGGCTCGACAGATCCTGCGCCTCCATCTTCTGCACGCGACGCTCGATCTCGCGCACGCTCTCGAGGTAGTCACCGAGCTTGGCGCGATCCGGGGCATCGAGCGTCTTCTGCAGATCGGCCGCTTCCTGCGTCACGAGATCGAGGATGCTCGAGTACTGCTTGGAGATCGCCTTGCGCTCCTGCGCCGTGTCGCCCTGACCGAACAGCCGCTCGAACAGCTTGCGAGGATCTGATTCCATCGGCAGCGGCGTGGTCGGCGTGCGGAAGGAAATCGTCGCGCCGTAGCTGCAGCCGTAGTTGCGATCGCAGGCGCCGCCACCGCCGCGTCCTTCGGTCGCGACCTCGAGCGACGGCAAGGGCGTGTCCTGACCGATGTGGGCCGCGGCGATCTGATCGACGGTCACGCCGCCGTACGGATCCTGTCCCACGCGCGGCGTCACACAGCTCAACCACGTGCCGGGATTGAGCGCGTGCACCGGTGGCGCGATCGCGGGTTTGTTCTCGAGCCCGCTGACGATCGTCAGCTGCTTCTTGAACGGCTCGAACGGCTTGAGGATCGGGCTGAGCTCGAAGGACCGCCCCTCAGCAACCGGAGTCCAGTGCTCCATGATCGCGCCGTGCGGCAGATACATGAATCCCATGCGCGGCTTCGGGCTCGCCGCCGTCTGCGCGAGCGCGGTCCATGCCGGCACCATCGCATCGAGGAACGGAAGACCAACCGCGACTCCGGCGCCGCGAAGGAATGTCCGCCGGGATAGATGCTTCTTAGTCAGGAACATGTCTGTTCTCCAGGCGGGTCTAAAGACCCGCCTCTACGATCCGGGTGACGGTCACGGCGCAGTCGTGGACACCGGATCCGCTTCGGGCACTTTACGCATCTGGAACGGGGCACTCTTCACGATGCCCAGTACCAGCGACGAGAACCGATAGTTATCGCGCGCGGCGTCGCGCACGATCTGCCGGACGGTCGGCATGTCGTAGTACTCGACGCTTCTGCCGAGCGCGTATGTCATCAGCTTCTCGGTGAATGTCTGCACGAACTGTGGACCGCGCTTGACGAGCGCCTTGCGCAGGTCGGCCGGGCCGCCCACTTTCGTGCCGTCGATCAACACGCCAGACGGGTCGATCGGAGTTCCTGCCCAGCGGTCCTGCGCGCGCCACTCACCGATGGCATCGAAGTTCTCGAGCGCGAACCCGATCGGATCCATTACGCCGTGGCAGGCGTTGCACGTTGGCTTGGAGCGATGCTGCTCCATGATCGCGCGGATGGTCTTGGCTTTCTCGCCGTCCTTGTTCTCCTGGAACGCTTCGACGTCAGGCGGAGGCGCCGCCGGCGGCGTGCCGAGAATGTTCTCGAGGATCCACGCGCCGCGGATGACGGGCGCCGTGCGATTCGCATACGACGTGGACAGCAGCACGCCACCCTTACCGAGCAACCCCCAGCGATTCTGATCCGTCAGCGTCACGCGACGGAACTGATCGCCGCGCACGTTCGGAATGCGGTAGTGCAAGGCGAGCCGCTCGTTGACGAACGTATAGTCGGCCGTGAGCAGATCCAGCACGCTGCGGTCCTCGCGGATCACGCTCTCGACGAACATTGCCATCTCTTTGCGGAAGCCTTCACGCAAGCTGTCGTCAAAGTTTGGGAACACGACGGCGTCCGGCTCGACCTCGTCGAGACCACGCATCTTCAACCACTGGAACGCGAAGTTCGACACCAGCGACGAGGACCTCGGATCGGCGAGCAGCCGTCGAACCTGCGCATCAAGCGTCTTCGGATCGTTCAAGGCGCCCTTCTCGGCCAGACGCAGCAGTTCATCGTCTGGAGGATGACCGAGCAGGAAGAACGAGAGACGCGAGGCCAGGTCGGCCTGCGTGATTCTGTGGACAGCGCCTGGCGCAGTACCCGACGGTGTCCGCTCGGCGCGATACAGGAACTTCGGGCTGGCGAGAATCGCCGGCAGTGCGGCCTGGATGCCCGCTTCGAAATTCCCATCAGTACCCCTATCTCCCGGAACGCCTGACGGCGTTCCTCGGGCACGCTTGTAGAACGACAGCGGCGCGGCAAGATCTTGATCGGTCACTGGGCGACGGAACGCGCGCCGTGCCATTGACGACAGGATCATGGTCGCGCACGGGAGTTCGTCGGCCGTTGCTTTTGGATGGCAGACAAAGATGCGCTGACGGCTCGGCGTCTCGCTCAAGCCCGAGGGTGTGAACGGTCCCTGGATCTCGATGCTGCCCACGCGCTGAATGCGCTCCTCACCTGCCCCGGGCCTGAACGAGAAGAGCACTTCATCCGATTCGGCGAACGTGCGCGCGATGAACGTGACGCCCACCTTGTGTGGTCCGGCGGTCACCTTGAGCGGGATGTTCTGGAACCGCCCGTTGATCGCGGCAACGGCGGACGCCTGTTGCTGGTCGATCGCGCGGATATCTTCTTCGCCGCCCAGCTGTCCCTCGAACACCTTGGCGCCATCGAGGGTGACGATCAGCGTGTGGCGATATTCCATGCCACGCACATATCCCGCCGTCGCAAGGCCGTTGATATTCAGCTTGTAGTCGCCGTCCGCGGGGAACGGATGTTCGACGAGGAGCCCGCCACGAGTGCCGAGCGGCAGCCCCTCGACGCGAAGCGCCTGGTCAGTGCCGCGCGCCGGACGATATGTCGCGCTTCCGGGGCGCGCCGCCGAGTTCCCCATCGCACGCGCGGTGACGACGCGGGCCGCGGAGATGTACTGATCGAGAAACGACGGCGACACGGTCAACACGCTGGCGACGTTGTCGAAGCCGTCGGCTTCGTCATCTTTCGGCAGCAGCGCTGCGGAGTCGATGCGGATGCCCAGCAGGTCCTCGATCGCGTTGGCGTACTCGGCGCGGTTCAATCGGTGCAGCGCGACGCGGCCGGGATTGGGATTGCGTGCGGCCGCAGCATCAAGCTCACGTTCGAGAGCCGCGGTGAATGCGTCTACTGACGCGACCTCGGGCCGTCGCGCACCGGGTGGCGGCATCATCCCGCCGCGCAGCTTGCGCAGCGCCTTCTCCCAGAGATCCGCGTCCTTCGACACATCGCCGAGATCAGCCGTGTCGAACGCAATGCCCGCGGTCTTCACGCGCTGGTTGTGGCAGGCGACGCAGTAGGTGTCGATGAGCGCGCGCGCTGGCGCAGCGGCAGGAGCAGCAACAGCAGGACTCGGCGACGTGTTCTGCGCCGGCTCGGGACTTCCGGCGACCGATACGCAGAGTGCGACCGCAAACGCCATCGTGGCTGTCACGAACACGCCGCGCGTTCTCACACGATTCCTCCGAGCTCACGCACGTGCAGCCACAAACCGCGATAGCTCACCGCGACGAACAACTTCGGGTCACCCCACTTCTCGTCGAACTCCTTGGTCGCCCCTGCAGCGAGCATGTCGTTGGCACTCATGCCCTGGCGCATCATCTTGGCGAAGCGCTCACGCAGCGTGGTCAGCATGTCGAACTGCGCCTGCAGATCGGCGCGCGTCTGCACCGGGCCCGTGGCCGGAATCACGCGCGTCTGTGCATTCGACAGATCGAGCAACGTCTTGGTCGCGATCAGGAGTCCACCAAGCCATCCGCCGGTCGTGTAGTCGGCGATCGGATATTTTCCGACCGTCATTACGTGGCCGGTCACAAGGACGTTGGACGCCGGCAGATGTACGTAGATGTCGCCGTCGGTGTGCGCCTGACCGAGGTGACCGTAGTCGATACGCTCGCTGCCGGCCGTCATCGAGCCCTTCGTCTGGAAGGTCTTCGTCGGCAGCGCGACCTTCGGCTTGGCTTTATAGGTGCGCTTCTGCCACTCGACGAATTGATCGTTGGCGAGGTACTGCTTCGTGTTCTCGTGCGCGATGATCTCCGCACTGATCGAGCCGACCGACTCATTCGATCCGGTGTGATCGGCGCACCAGTCGCTGTTGAACAGCGTCGTCAGCCGCTTGCCGCCCGATTGAGCGGCCACGGCCTTCAGCACCTCATTCGACTGCTCCGGTGAGCCGCCGTTGACGAGCACGAGACCTTCACCACTCGAGACCAGCAGCACGTTTGCACCGGCGCCGGAGATGAGATGCAGGTGGTCGTTGAGCGGAGTGGTCGTGACTTTCGGCGGATGCGTCTGCGCGAACGCGGGCCCGGACGCGGCGGCTGTCACTCCGGCCAGCATCAGCTGCAGAAATTCTCGGCGACGACGGGGCGCCATCCGGGAAAGTCTAGCGTTGTCAGGTCAAAGGGCAAAGGTCAAAAGGCAAAGGCCGGGGCGAAGATTTTAAGCAAAAGTCCCGGTTTTGCGCGTATAGGACTATGGTGGAGCTGCCATGTCGATACTGGTGAGTCTTCTGATCAATGCCGCGGCGCTGTGGGTGGCGACGGAAATGGTGGACGGGATCTCATTCACCGGCACCGTGCCCACGCTGCTCGGGGTTGCCCTCGTCTTCGGCGTGCTGAACGTCGTGGTGCGCCCGATTCTGAAGCTCCTGACGTTCCCGTTTCTGATCCTGACGCTCGGGCTCTTCATCTTCGTCCTCAACGCGGTGATGCTGCTCCTCACCAGCGCCGCATCAAACGCGCTCGGACTCGGCTTTCACGTCGAGGGCTTCGTGCCAGCGCTGATCGGTGCGCTGGTCGTCAGCATCATCAGCTACGGGTTGTCGCTGTTCGTTGGCGTCGGCGACGACAAGAAGAGGGACTAGCGTGTCGAAGCGTGCAACGTGTTATTCATTGCTATAAGGGGTGCAGCGCAGTACACTGATGTTGCCTTTCTTGCACCCGCTTTCCTGAGTTCCTGATCAACCGAGTCCGGTCAGCCCCTCACCAAAGCTTCTCAGGCGAGGTCCAGTGTCCGGCATTCTGCCGCCACTGACACAAGCCCCTGTAGAGGAGGTCGGGATGCTGGAGTTGTTGACGCTCGGCACGATCGCCGCCTGGGCATTCCTGCTCTTGTTGTTCCTGCTCGCGCACGCGCCACAGCGAACGATGACGGAGATCATTCGTGATGTCGAATCGTCGAAATAGTTACGTGTTCGGCCAACGTCGGCCCGCGCAGGTCGACGAGACCGTTCAACGCCCGGAGTTCTGTCCGTTCTGTAAATCAAAAGCGGTGGGCACACTGGCGAAGGTGATCACCGCCTCGACGTACTGGCGTTGCCAATCGTGCGGCGAGATGTGGAATCCCGACAGACTGCAGCGTGCGTCGCAGCCGCGGAGAGGCTCCTCATGGTAAGCCGGCCGTACGAGATGAACGCGTTCGAGTTCGTTGTGGTGTCAACGTTGCGCGCCCAGCAGTTGATGAAGGGGTGCATTCCGCGGCTGGATGGCGAGCACAAGGCCATCACGATGGCGCAGATGGAAGTGTCGTCCGGCAAGATCGCCCGAGAGGTGCCGGATCCCACTGACGCGGTCGACTAGGCCGCGCGTTTCAACAGATCCTGCAGCGCGGTCGCAGGCCGCGCGCCCGCTTCACGCACAACGACCTGCCCGTTCTTGAAGACCGCCACGGTCGGAATCGAGCGAATACCAAACCGCTCGCCGAGTTCGGGCACGGCGTCGGTATCGACCTTCACGATCAACGCATTGCCCGTCGTCTGCTGCGCGAGCTTCTCCACTTCCGGCGCCATCACGCGGCACGGTCCGCACCACGGTGCCCAGAAGTCCACGAGCACCGGCACCGGCGACTGCGCGAGCAACGCGTCAAAGGCCGACGCACTCGCGACGTCAACGGGTGCGGAGAGCTTCGGCAAATCCTCGTGACACTTCGCGCAGCGGATCGTCCGGTTCACATGCTGATAGCCCTGGCGATTCATCTGGCCGCAGATAGTGCACTTCCGGAGAACGCCGCGATCGTCAGAGGAGAAGGCCATGAGTTATTGCGGCTTGTAGGTGACGAACTTGATCTGGGTGAGCGCGCCCGCCTGACCATCGAGCGGAACATCGCCGGCCGGGAAATTGCCGACCTTGAGCATGTGCGCGAGGATGTCGGCGTTCTGGGCGCGAGACAGTGAGCCCGGCTTGTTCTGCGGCATCGAGGTGCGCATGCGCTCGAACAGATCGTTGAGCGTCACCCCTTCCCAGTTCTGATTGAACAGATCACCGGCGAGTGGCGGCGCCATTTCGACACCGCCCAACGCTTCACCGTGACACGCGGCGCAGTTCTCGGCGTAGAGCTTCTCGCCGCGCGACGCCTGCTCAGCCGTGTAGACCTTATCCCACGTTGTCTTCTGTCCCTGCGCCGCAACAAGACTCAGTCCGGCCGAGATCACCACGCATGCGAACACGAAACGCACCATGAATTCGAGCGTAACACAGACTATTCCACACGCGAGCGCTTGAGGATTGCGACGAGCTCTTTGCCGCCGAGCGCCGTTTTAGAGAGCGTCATCCCAACGACCTCGTAACCGACCGCGCCGGCCTGCTGGACTTCCTTCTCCAACGTTGACGTCTTCGACGTGGCGAGCAGCTTGTATTCCAACGGACGATTCACGGCGTCCTTGTCGCGCTCCAGAATGACCACCACCTCATCACCACCGAACGCGCTCTGGAAAATCGTTTGCCCCTTGTACGCATAGCCGGCGTCGGCCGCGTCCTGAAGTTCCTTCTGCATCGTCGATGTCTTGCTGGTCGCGAGCAGCCGGTAGCCGAAGCGGCCAGCGGCTTTCTTCTCGGCGCGCGACATGATCACCACGACTTCCTTGCCGCCGAATGCTGATTCACCGCCCATGACGGCTTGAAAACGAAAGCCCGCTTCGGCCGCTTCGTTCAGCTCCTTTTCCATCGTGGAGGTCTTGCTCGTTGCGAGCACTCGATGGTCAACCGCTGGTGCGATTTGGGCCAGCGCCGCCGCCGCGAAGACGCACGCGATCGTCACCGACAGAAGGACGTTCGTAGAGCGAAACGGACGACGCATAGCAGCAGTCTCCTTGGCACTCGAAACGAGTGCCGATCGACTGCTTTATCGGCGTTCCAGGGATCCGCCGTGAGTGTCTATGCCTCGGCCCGCAAAACCTGACTCGGCTCCAGACCAAGGGCGCGACGAATGGGCACCACACACGCGGAGAGGCAGACAGCGAGCATCAACAGCGCGTAAGCCGCCATAAAGATCGACTCGATTGGCGTCGGTGTGCTTTCAAAGAGGCTCCCGGACATCAGCGGAACCAATGCGCCACCGACCCCGATACCGAGGCCTATCTGCCCGAGCGGCCGACGGGCAATGGCGGCGATGACGCGCCAGCGATTCGCCCCGAGCGCGACCCGAGTGCCGATCTCGCGCGTGCGCTGCACGACGGTGAACGCCATCACCGCGTAGATCGCCATCAGCGACAACAGCAACGCCACCCCACTCAGCACGGCGAGTACGCGCGACAGATACTGCGATTCGAGCGCTTGATCAGCACCGACCCGATCCAGCGGCGTCAGGTCATAGACACGAAGCGTAGGCTCGACGCGGTTGGCGATCATCCGCAAACGATTGCCAAATGCTTCGGGCGCACCGAACACGTGAACGGCGACGTGCATCGTGGCTGCATCGAGATCCAACGGTCTATAGAGGCCGACGCCATCGGTTCGGCTGATACCGAGGTCGCGCACGAGACCGACGATCTCGATCCACGGGCCCGGTGGATGTTCGGCATCTTGCGCGACTTGTCGAACTCGCCGGCCTACGGGACTTCGGCCGCGCAGCACATGCGAGACGAATGACGCATTGACGATCGCGACCGCGCGTCCGCGCGCCTCACGACCTGCCGCAAGATCGCTCGGCGCGAAGTCGCGACCGGCGAGGACTGGCGCATGCAACGCGCTGAAAAAGTCCGCATCAATCGACGCCGTCCGGACGCTGTAGCCATAGGTCGGCGGCGCGTCGTCTCCTTCGACTTCAAAGCGCGCACCCGCATGCAGCATGCCCGGAAGACGATCAGCGATCGTGACCGCCGAGACGCCAGGCTCGGCGCTGAGTTGCCGGCGCAGTTCCTCGACGATGACGGCCGTGCGCTCGGGCGCTCCCGAATCCATCGTCAGCCGCGCCGAGAGATATTGGTTCGCGGCAATTCCGACGTCACGTGTCTGTCCGGCTACGACCCAGCGGTGGAAAAAGAATGCGGCGGCAGGAAACACCACCGTCACGGCGACCTGCGTGACGATCGCTACTGTCCACACACCGCCGAAGCGATAGCCACCACCACCGGCCGAAAAACTACGCAGCCGCGAGTCCAGCCCACCCTTTGTGATCTTGAGTGCCGGGAACACACCAATGATCACCGCGACGAGTATCGAGAGGCCGATGCCATACGCGACAGTCGACGGAGTGAGACTGTCATTCATCCAGAATGGCAGCGGGCGACCAGAGTCGGCTTCGATCATGTGCAACAAGGAGCCGAGCGCCGATCGCACGACGATGAGTCCCAGGATCACCGAGACGCCTGAGAGCGCCAGTCCTTCTGCGAACAGCTGGATCACGATTCGACTGCGGCCCGCCCCGAGCGCGTAGCGCACTGCGATCTCGCGTTCGCGGCTGGCGGCACGCGCGAACATCAACAGCGCCACATTCGCGGAGACGAGGATCACGAGGGTAATCAAAAAGATGTTGGCGAGCGTCAGTCCGAGCGCGACGTCGAAATTACCGGGATCGAAGATCAGATGGGCGTACGGAATTACCTCTGGCCGAAGGAACGCGTGTGTGTCAGGAGCATCGGCTGCGCTTCGCCGGCCGACAGTCGTCAATTCGGCTTGGGCCTCGCTCAGCGTCACGCCCGGGGCGAGCCGGCCGAAGACAAGCAGAGGCTCGGTCGTAGGGCCCGTCCTTTCCGCCTTCGCTGAAGCTCCGGCGGACAGGTTGGACGGGCCTAATCGCAACGGCGTCCAGACTTGATGCGCAACTGGAAAGCCGAAGCCCTCCGGCATCACGCCGACGATCGTTGCCTGGTCTCTACCGAGTCGGACGGTACGGCCCACGACACCTGGATCGCCAAGAAATCGCCGCTGCCAGAGCGAATGTCCGATGACGACGACCGGCGGCGCCCCCTCGGCCTCATCGCCCTCGGCAAGTGTTCGACCCAGCAGCGGAGGGACACGAGGGACCCGGAATCCTGAGGCCGTTGTTTCTGCGACTGCGATCGGCTCGACGGCGCCATCGATGGTCAGGTTCTGCTCGGTCAGCGCCACTGCGCCAAGGTCGTCGATCCGCTGAAGTTGCTCGAGCCACGTGCTGAAGTCTGCATCGTGCAGCGGGCCGGGCCGGTCGGCGCGCGTGTCCCAGTTGCGGAGGCCGACAATGCGGTCGCCTTCGGCAAGAGGGAGCGTGGGATTGAGGAACCGGGAGCGAAGTTCAAATCCACCGATACCGGCCGCGAGACCAAACGCGATTCCGAGACTGCCGACGATCGTCAGAAGCGGATATTTGACGAGCATCCGCAGGGCCAATTTGAGGTCGAGGAGGAATCTCGTGGTCTTCATGGTTGGTACGGTCTGCCAGCGACATACGTAGCGACAGGAGGCTTCGTTCGGCGGCCCATGCCGTCAGAACTAACGGCTAGGCCCCTTGATCCGAAACAAGAATTGGCGGCACGACTGTGTCAGAAGACGTCAAAACACCCCCGCTCCGTTGGGTCGTCGGTGCCCTGTTCGTGCTGGCGCTCCTGGCGAGCGTCTGGTGGGCCCGAACTGGCGCCGACGAGTACACCGGTCCTCCGAAGTCGCGCGAGGAAGCGGTTGCGCGTCTGCTCGGGTCCTCCGAGAACTTCACGGCGTTCCAGCGTTACGTCGACGGGTACTGGCACCGCGCGAGCCTGATCGCCCCGCAGTTCCGATCGATGCGCGTAGTCCACGAACTGCTCCTCGTCGGCGAGGTCTACGACGGTCCGTACGGCCAGCGGCTCGGCGACGGAGGTTACATCGACCCGGCTCAGATGGGCGACCCCACCATCGGCGCGGGCGCGCTGCCCGAAGTGTTTGCGGAGTCTTCACGAGGTGGGTATCGCTTCGACTTCATCGGACGAGACGCGTCGATCGGCTACGAAGCGTCTGTGACGCCGTACAAATCGTTCGTGTACGTCGCATGGCCTGAGTCGGAAGCGGTCGGGCAGTACACGTTCGCGCTGCACAGCTCGGACAAAAAGATTCACTACACGACAGAGGACCGTGTTCCCAGCACGCTCGATCCCACAGTGACCGACGGCATGCCGCTGGACGGAGATGCCTCAGTCGCAGATGTGAAGTCGCCGGGCATCATGAGCCGTGCGTCTGCATGGGGCGCTCGTCTGCGTCGCCGCTTCTTCACGTCGGGCAGCGACGTCGCTGCCGCCGAAGCGCGAGTGGTGAACGATCTGCGGACGTTCGCCGCCGCGCAGGACACGCTCTTCCTGATGCTCGGCGCGCGCGGGTTCGCGTCGATCGAAGCATTGAACAATCCCGGCACGCTCGAAGGCGTTCCCGACCTCGCGCCGCTCCTCGACGAGGAATTCCTCGAATACGAGCGCGACGGCTACCGCTACACATTCACCGGTGAGCGTCTCACCGAAGGCGGCGAGCCGCGGCTGTATCGTGACTATAGCTATGTCGCCCTGCCGAACGGCGACAGCCCGGCTGGCCGGCGCAGCTTCGCGATCTATCCTGACGGCGTTATTCGCGTTCGCACGGATGGCAACCCTCCCCTCTTGATCGATCCGCCGTTGAATCACTAATCCCAGCGGGGAGTCAGATCTTGATCACGGGAGTTCGATACCGCCACCTTCCAGTGTCGGGACGAGTGCCTTTCGAAGTGACGACGGATCTGTAGATGTGATCTCCAGGTGAAGTGTGTAAGCTCGCTGGCTCGACAGCGGCATACGCAGGCACCGAGGGTGCCAGAAGGCAGCGTCGTATGGACCCCTGGTCACGATCCACCGCGCGCCCTTCTCCCGTCCTGCTGGCGACCCCGTTGCTTCACACACCGTCCGACGTGGTGTCGTGCCAGTCGCGTCTTCAAACAGTTGCGCTGTGATCTGCACTGGCGCTTTTTCCAGCGCGTCGAAGTCGTCGAGCGACGAGCCTACGACGTACAGCATGAGGGTCATCTCCTCGGATGGAACCCCAGTAAACGTGTAGGTGTGGCGTGAGTCATCGCGAGCGATCTGAGGGAACTCAAGCTGATAGCGTGGATAGGACAAGAAGCCGCTGTCGCGGAGATTGCCGGGGCCCTCGTACAACCAGGCGCGGTACGGAAGCAGAAAGGCCACAACAATGGCGCCAACCAACAGCGCGCAAGTGAGGACCGCGTTGCGTTTTGTCATGACGTTGTCAGCTCGCCGGATAGCAGCCGCGAGCGCAGTATGGCTGCTTCGCATACGATCCACCAGAGGTCATGAAGAACATCCTGGAACTCCGGCTTCCTAGACTCAACGAAGAAGCGGAGTTTCTGCGTGCGCACCGCGCCACGACGCCTGACGTCCCGAGCTTTCTCCACCACTACGAAGAAGGCATGCCGTTCGCGCGGTATATCGAGAAACTCGAGCAGCAGGCGCGCGGCGAGAACCTTCCTCGCGGTCACGTGCCATCGACGTTTCTCTTCGCGTTCGATGGATCGCGGATCGTCGGCCGCGGGTCGCTCCGTCACGAGCTGAACGACTTTCTCTTCCGCGTCGGTGGGCACATCGGTTACACGGTCGTCCCGGAGTTCAGACGACGGGGATACGCGACGGAGATTCTTCGGCAGTTGCTCACGATCGCGCGTGTGAGATTGGGGCTGGCCCGTGTGCTGGTCACGTGCGATGACGACAACCTCGGGTCGATCAGAGCGATCGAGAAGAACGGCGGCGTCCTCGAGAACGTTGTCAGCGGCGCGGATCTCGACACGCCAAAACGGCGATACTGGATTGACTGTCCTGCGGAGTCTCAACCATGAATCACGCCAAACTGTGGACAGTCCTTGTCGTGACGGCCCTGGGCGTTACAGCGGATGCGCAGCGCGCGCAATTCGAGGTCGCGTCCGTGAAGCTCCACGCCTCCGACGATCAGCGTATGTTCATGGTGGGACAGCCCAATGGCCGATTCGTCGCCGCGAACATTCCGCTGCGGCTCCTCATTCGCACGGCCTATCAGCTGCAAGACGATCAGGTTATCGGCGGTCCGGACTGGCTCGCAACCGATCGGTTCGATATCGACGCTCGCGCGCCTCAGACCACGGTCGATATCTATTCCGTGCTGGGGGAGATGCTTCGGACGCTCCTCGCCGATCGGTTCAAGCTGACGACGCACACTGAGAAACGTGAGCTGCCAGTGTTTGCGCTCGAGCGCTCGAGGCGTGACGGCTCGTTCGGGCCGGGGCTTCGCTCGACGGCATGTCCAGACCTTGCGATCGACTTAACCAAGCCACAGCCCTGCGTCAACATCCAAACCGGTGTTGGGTCTCTGACTGTGCGCGGTATGCCGTTCAACCAGTTCACACCCTATCTTTCGCCGTATGTGAACAGGGTGATCGTCGATCGCACGGGACTCGATGGCCGCTACGACATCGAGCTCAAATGGACGCCAGAAGTTCCGGCGCAGGGCCGGGGGTCCAATGAACCACCGGCGCCGGATCCGAACGCGGTCTCGATATTCACTGCGCTGCAGGAGCAGCTCGGTCTCCGGCTCAATTCAACGCGCGAGACCGTGGACGTCCTGGTCATCGACACATTGGAGCGTCCAACACCGAACTAAGCACGCGACGCGATCATCACATTGCTCATTCCTTGAACGCCTGACGCGATTGGTCTCGCAACAGCCACGCGCCAATCGCCAGCCATCCC
>JBKPRH010000378.1:0-13802 GCA_046765795.1 Acidobacteriota bacterium
AGCCCGGTTGCGACCGGCTCGCTTGGCCCTGCAGAACGCACGATCCGCACGTTTGACGATTTCGGGAAAGCCCGGCGCTCGTTCGCCACCGCGAAAGCCCGTCGCACCGAAGCTGGCGGTGACCCTCACCGTGGAATCGCCAAACGTAAACACCTGTGCGGTCAGCTTGGCGCGCGTGCGTTCGACGATCGCCGGCAGATTCGCTTCGTCGGCATGCGTGATGATATGGAGGAATTCCTCACCGCCGATTCGTCCCGAGATGTCCGACGAGCGGGTATTGCCTTTCAGGATCTCGCCAAACGTTTTGAGCACGACGTCGCCCGCGTCATGGCCGTGCGCGTCGTTGACCTCCTTGAAGTGATCGAGGTCGATCATCACCACCCAGAACGAGAAGCCGTGACGGACCGCCGCAGGCAACTCGTGCGCCGCCCAGGCGTCGACTGCGCGGCGATTGGGCAGTCCAGTCAGAGGATCCGTCAGCGCGAAATGCTCGAGCAGCTTGTTCTTTTCCTCCAGCTGACGATGCAGGTCGATCAGACGGAGGCCAACCTTGACGCGGGCGAGGAGCTCTTCGTTGTGAAAGGGCTTGGTCAGGTAGTCGTCGGCTCCGACGGTCAGTCCTTTCACGACGTTCTCGGTCTCCGAAATGCTGGTGACCATGATGATGTAGACGTAATAGGACTGTGCCGCCCGGATGCGCTGACACAGCTCGAATCCACCGACGTCGGGCATCACGCAATCGGTGATGACCATGGCCGGACGCTCGCGCTCGAAGATCTCCAACGCTTCGCGGCCATTGCGCGCGAGATGCACACGCTCGAAGTGTGGGGACAGCGCGTGCTGGAGGAGTTTGAGATGGACCGCCGAATCGTCCACGACGAGGACGTCAACGCTCATCACGGCCGTGATTATAGGGGCAATGAGGTAAGGGCACGCACCGTGCGGGAAAACCCTACTTCCTGATTGAGGCAAACCCGTATATTGTTGCCAGCTTGTCCCCCCGTCTGCGAAGTAGCAGTGGACCCTGCGCCGGCGCGAAGCCCAGAGTTCTTCTGGTGGACGACCACCGGGGCTTGCTCGACCGAGTGTCGTCACTGCTCTCCGACGACTTCGAGATCGCAGGTCTCTTCACCGATAGCCTTGAGGCGATCGAGGCGGCACCCACGGTCGCGCCAGACATCATCGTGCTCGACATCAACATGCCCAGGCTCGACGGGTTTCAAACGATGCAAGCCCTCGAGCAGGCCGGATCGCGAGCACCCGTCGTCTTCCTCACCCTGATCGATTCCGAGGACTACGTCGCCGAAGCCTTTCGACGAGGCGCACGAGGGTACGTGCGCAAGCATCAGCTGGTGCACGACCTGGTCAGCGCGCTCAATCACGTGCTTCACGGGCAGCTCTTCGTACCGTCGCTGACCGCGATGTACCGCCTTGCCGAGGGCCGTGGATCGGCACACGCGACGCAACTGTATGGCGATGTGCCACCGTTCATCAACGGAGTCTCCGCGTTCCTGGACATCGCGCTTCGGCGCGGCGACGCCACCGTCATCGTCGCGACCGAAGACGTGCGCGAACCACTTCGGGACCGGCTGGGGTCGCGCGGGTGGCACGTCGGTGGACCGTCAGGTCTCGCTCGATGTCTCGTGGTCGATGCGAACGAGGCGCTGAACCGGTTCATGCGAGACAGCCACCCTGATCTTGATCGGCTCGCCGAGATCATCGAGGAACTCGATGTGTTTCGTCGCGCCGAGGCCGACAACGAACGTTCACGACTGACGGTGTTCGGCAACATGGTGGCGCCGTTGCTGGCCAGCGGCAACACGGCAGCGACGGTCGCGATCGAGAAGCAGTGGGACAGTCTCACCAAAGACCTCCCGGCTTTCACGCTCTGCGCGTACGCCACATCGCGTCTCCACGATAGCTCCGATGAGCGATGGTCAAGCGTGTGTGCGGAGCACTGGGCCGTGAGCCACGCCAACGACCTCTGACGGTCCGCCACCCATCAGCTTCATAACAATCATCGTGGCGTAATGTTTGATTGGGTATTCTCGTTGGGGAGGCTCGTCATGAAGCGATTCGTCCCATACCTATTGGCCGTTCTCATCGTCGGCGGGATAGCCGAGGCACAAGAGGTGCCGTCCGAGTACCAACAAGTGCTGACAACCTTGGGCAAAACCGGGGACTACAAAGCCAACGTGCTCAAGGTCAACATTCCCCGGAACGACCTCAGCGTCAGCGTTGCGAACGTCAAGACGCCCACGCCGTTTGGGTTCGGCGGATGGGTGGCGATGACGAAGGGTACCAACGGCAACGTGATGATGGGCGACCTCGTCCTGACCGAGGACGAAGTCAATCCCGTCATGTCGGCGCTGCTCGACAATGGCCTCGAGGTCACCGCGCTGCATAACCATTTCTTCTGGGAGCAGCCCAGGATCTTCTACATGCACGTGCACGGTCAGGGGACGCCAGCCGATCTCGCCAGCAAGCTGAAGCCGGCGATCGATCTGATCGGAAAAGGCTCGTCTCGCGCGGCCGCTCCTTCGTCTCCCGCAGCACCGGCAGCGAAGATGGACACGGCGAAGCTGGCAAAGATCGTCGGCACTGAAGGCGAGCAGTCTGGCGACGTCTACAAGATCACGATCGGCCGTGACGATCTGAAACTGACCGAGATGGGTGCGCCGATCAACGCGCGCATGGGACTCAACACGTGGGCGGCCTTTGTTGGCACCGACGAGAACGCAGCGATCGCTGGCGATGTGGCGATGCTCGGCAACGAAGTGACGCCGGTGTTGAAAGCGCTACGCAAGAACGGGCTCGACGTCGTCGCCATCCATCACCACATGACGCAGACGCAGCCGACGGTGTTCTTCCTGCACTACTGGGGAACCGGCCCGGCAGACAAGCTCGCCACCGGTTTCAAAGCAGCGCTCGCCGAGCTGGGAAAGTCTCCGGCCCCGGCGTCACACCACTGAGGGACTATTTCGCGACGAGGCTGAACTTGGCAGTGCCGACGTCCTGACCGTTGCGCGAGACGGAGACGTCCACGTTCCACGTGCCGCTCATGCTGAGCTGACCGGTGCCGCGATAGGTGCCCGCGCCCTGCGGCGTGAGCGGAGCTTCCGCACGCATCGCCGGCATGTTCATCGACGGCATCGCCGGCATCGAGAACACGGCCTTTACCTGGCCATCGGTGACTGGTGTCCCATCCGCCTGCTTCACAGTGACAAGGAAGCTGTTGTCGCCCGACTTCGGTGGATCGGGCGCGCTCAGGAAGGTGACCGTCATATCGCCAGCTTTACCCGTCTGCACTGAGGATGATGACGAGGCACTCTGCGAACCGCCACAGGACGAAGCGAGCACCGCGAAGAGCGCGAGCGCTGCCGGGACTGCCTTACGCATGAACCACTCCGGCCGCCGGCGACGGATGTCCTCGCCGATGGCAAACAGACAAGGGATGAGGAACAGCACGTAGATCGTCGAACTGATCATGCCACCGAATGTTGGCGTGGCAATCGGCTGTGTGATGTCCATTCCTGATCCAGCGGAGAACATGATCGGCAGCAGCCCGAACACTGTCGTCGCCACAGTCATGAGCTTCGGACGCAGGCGCGCGACCGATCCCTGCACGACCGCATCCATATACGACTGATCCGGCGTGCGATTGGCCAGCGCCTCACGGATGAACTCGATCATGATGATGCCGGTCTGAATCGCCACCGCAAAGAGCGACACGTAGCCGATGATCACGGCCGTGGTCATCGAATAGCCCAACGCCGCCTGCAAAAACACACCGCCAACCAGCGCAAACGGCGCCGACGCCATGATGAGAGAACTGTCGGCGACCGAGTTGAACGCCATGATCAGCAGAATGAACATGATCGCCAGCGTCAGCGGCACGACGATGCGCAGTGAGGAACGCGCGTCCTCGGTGTATTTGTAGTTGCCCGTCCACTCCAGCGAGTAGCCCGCGGGAATCTTCAGGTTCGTCGCCAGGTACTCACGCGCCCGCTCCACGTACTCAGGCCCGGTGATGTCGCGCAGATAGACGTAGATGTAGCCCGCAAGCTCGCCGTTGTCGTTGCGGATCATCTCCGGCGCTTCACGCACGCTCACATCCGCCACATCACCGAGCGCCACCGACCGGCCATCGTCGGTGACGACCGGCGTCGCGCGAACCTTGGCGAGCGTGTCCACATACTCGGGCGAGTACTGGACCGAGAGCGGCACGATGGTCTTGTCCGACTGGCGGATGCCGACGACGTTGTCTCCGCCGATTGCGAATCGCACGGTCGAGAGCGCCTCATCGACGGTGACGCCGTGGTCGGCCATGCGCTCGAGATCGAGCCGCGCGTCCACGAAGTAGCCCTGCGAGATGCGCTCAGCGATCACTGACGCCGTACCCGGCAACCCGCGAAGCTGCGCTTCAACGTCCTGCGCGACCTGTTGCACGACGGCGAGATCAGGCCCCTTGACCTTGAGACCGACCGGCGTATTGATGCCGGTGTCCTGCATCATGACGCGCGTGCTGATCGGCTGCGTCCAGCTGTTCGAGTAGCCGACGATGGACATCGCCTTGTTCATCTCGTCGATCAGCTTGTCCTTGGTCATGCCCGGCCGCCACTCGGCGCGTGGCTTCAGCATGACCGTCGTCTCGATCATCTCCACCGGCGCCGGGTCGGTAGCCGTATCCGCACGACCGAGCTTGCCGAAGACGCGCGCCACTTCAGGGAAGGTCTTCAGCTTGCGATCCATCTGCTGGACAATCCAGCCCGCCTCGCGCGACGGCAACCCAGGCAGCGTCGTCGGCATGTACAGGATCGAGCCTTCGTCCATCTCCGGCATGTAGTCCTTCTGGAACCGGAGCATGACGACCGTCGCTGCGACGAGCAGCACGGCGCTCAGACCGACGAACACGTAGCGGTGGCTGATCATCCACAACAGCGTTAAGCGATACATCCGCACGAACACGCTCTCACGCTCCGGCGCGGGCTTCACATCCTTCTTGAAGATCCACACGATGACGATCGGCAGCAGGAAGAGCGTGAGCAACGTCGAGAACGCCATCGCGAACGTCTTGCTGTAGGCCAGCGGATTGAACAATCGTCCTTCGCGTTCGCCGAGAAAAAAGATCGGCAGGAACGAGGTGACGATGATCAACATCGAAAACAGCAACGGCCGGGTCATCGTGGCTGTCGCGTGAATGATGGTCCGCATCTTCTCGGCGGCCGAGAGGCCTGGACGCCGAGAAAGCTCGGTGGTCGTGTTTTCGACGATGACGATGGTGGCATCCGCCATCTCGCCGATGGCAATCGCGAGACCAGCGAGCGAGAAGAGGTTGACGGTCTGGCCAAACATCGCCAGCGGCAACGCGGTGAACAGCGTCCCGAGCAGCAGGACGACGACGGGCGCGACCGACGCGCGCACGTTTTTCAGTGCGACGCCAATCACGAGAATGACGACGATCAGCTCGTAGATGATCGCCTGGAAGAAATTGGTCAGCGTGTCCCAGATCAACGCGGCACGATCGTAGGTGGGCACGAGCTCGATGCCCTTGGGCAGCGAGGGCTTGAGTTGGTCGAGCCGTTCGCGCAGCGCGTTGGTCACCGCCAGCACGTTGCGGCCCTGCTCCATGATCGCGATACCGCCGACCACTTCGCCGGTGCCATCGAGATCGGCAATGCCGCGGCGCAAGTCGTAGCCCGACTGCATGTAACCGACGTCTTTCAGATGCACCGGCTGACCGGCCTGATCGCGGCCGAGGACGAGATACTCCAGCTTCTCGAGGTTCGCCGAGTCGAGGCCACCGCGCAGCTGATACTCACGATTGGTGACTTCGATGGTGCGGCCACCGGCCTCCTGAAACGCGCCCTGCACGGCCGTGAGCACGTCCCTCAGGGAGATGCCACGCTCGCTGAGGAGCGGCGGGA
This sequence comes from Acidobacteriota bacterium, assembly GCA_046765795.1. Classification (GTDB taxonomy): domain Bacteria; phylum Acidobacteriota; class Vicinamibacteria; order Vicinamibacterales; family UBA2999; genus Gp6-AA40. The sequence goes on from JBKPRH010000378.1 coordinate 5,928, forward strand.
ACAGCTTGACCTGGTATTGCTTCTCGAGGCCGCCGACTGATGCGACCTCGGCGACGCCTGGCGCCGACTGCAGCGCAGGTTTGATCAGGCTTTCGTTGAGGAGCCGCAGCTCACGCAGGTCGCGAGTCTGTTCGTGATCGACCAGCGCGTACTGAAAGATCCAGCCCATGCTGCTGGCGTTCGGGCCGACGGTCACATTGGCGTCCGGCGGCAGCTGCGCGCGAATCGCGTTGAGGCGATCCTGGACGAATTGACGAACGACGGACCGGCGGCTGGGGTCCCGCAAGATCACGTAGACGAAGGAGAACCCCATGTGCGAGGTGCCGCGTACCGACTGCACATCGGGCGAACCCTGCAATGCCCGGATCACCGGCTCGGTGACCTCTGTCTCGATCAGCAGCGGACTGCGCGGCCACTTGGCGTAGACGATGATTTGCGGATCGGAAATATCGGGAATGGCGTCGAGCGCCACGTTGCGCAGCGCATACGCGCTGAAGCCGATGAGCGCCACCACGAGGCACCCGACCAGCCACTTGAACCGGATGACGAGCTCGATAATGGCGGTGATCATGGACGAACGGCTATGAGCCTTTGAGTTTGTGATCGGCGTCGATGAAGAAGCTGCCGAAGGTGACGACCTGCTCGCCTTCCTTCAAGCCGCCGGTCACTTCCGTGAAGAGCTCGCCCTGGAGGCCGATCTGAATCTCGCGCTGCGCGTAGCCGTCCGACGCGTCTTTCACGTACACGACGCGGCGATCGCCGGTTTCGATAATCGCCTCGTTGGGGACCGACACCTTCTCGACCTCCTCAGTGACGATCTCGAGCACGTAGCGTGAGCTGCCCTGCCGGGCCGGAGCAATGAGTGCGACGGTGACGCCCACGCGGTCGCCCTTGGGCGCCACGCTGGCCACTCGCGCCTGATACATCGACGAGCGCGCCTCGGGCGGGAACGCGCGAACCCGCTGACCTGGTTTCACGAAGGCAGCGTCGGCTTTGGAGATGGTGGCCTGCAGCGTCTGCTTCCCGGCATCGATGACGCCGGCCGTGCGCACCCATACCTGGATCGGGCGGACGGCGACTTGCGTCACCGTCAGCGTGAGCTCATTGGCCTGGGATTCGGTGATCGACGTCGCGCGCGGCGCGCTGCGGATGCGGTCGCGGACGCCCTGCGCGGCAACTTCAGACGTGCAAAGTGTAGAGTGCAAAGTCAGTGCAAAGCACAAAGTGAGGCCCGGGAGTACGCGCCTACTTTGCACTTTGCACCTTGTACTTCGAACTTCCATCAATGGCAGTAGTTGTCCTTACTGTCCATGATATGCGTTCCCCAGGGGAACAACCCGACGTTCTTGACCCGCTCAATCGCGTTGGTCTTGCCGTCGATGATGATGACCTCGTGATTCGTCGACTCGGCGAGATACATCTTCTCGTCCTTGGTGTCGGTCGTCGCCGTCTCGAGCTGGATGTTCGTCCCCATCTTGATGCGACCGGCCGGCTTCAGGCTGCTCATGTCGTAGACGTAGACGAAGCCGCTCGTCGAGCTGATGACGAAGGCCTTGCCCGCCGCGAAGTTCACGCCGGTCATGTTCGGCCCGGCTTCCAGCGTCGCCGCGACCTTGTTGGTCTTCAGATCGATGATCGAGATCGTCTCGTCGCCGTTGTTGGGCGTGATCGCGTACTTGCCGTCGTGGCCCATGTAGATGCGCCACGGGTCCTTGCCCACGCGAATGTGCGCGACTACTTTGTCCTCGCGCGGATCGATGACGCCGACGATGCCGAGCGTGCCGTCCGCGGCATAGAGATACTTGCCGTCGGGTGAAGGCATCGCGATGTTGATGCCGTGGATCTCGCCGAGATACTTATCGGGATCCAGCTTCGCCACGCCGGGAACTTCAGCGATTTGAATCTTCTTGATCAGCTCGTGACGCCTGACATCGACGACTCCCACCCAGTGTGCGCCGTAGTTGCCGATGTAGGCCTTGGAGCCGTCGGGCAGGAAGGTCACGTTCAGCGGTTCGGCGAACCCGGGGATCGTCTTGATCTTGCTGAGCGACTGCATGTCGATCACCGAGATCGAGTCGCCATCGGGATTGCCCTGGTAATACCAGCGGCTGTCCGGCGAGAACGCCAGGTGTTCCGGCGCGATGTCGGTCGGAATCACCTTCACCAGCTGCAGCGTCTTCGTGTCGATGATGAACGCCTTGTTTGCCCGCGTGCCGCCGGTGACCACGTAACGCCCATCGGGCGACATCATCACCATGTGCGGGTTGACGTTGTTCCCGAGGAACACCTTACCGACCATCTGCTTGGTCTTGATGTCCATGAACGCGATGTCGTTCGAATCGCGGTTGACGATCATGACCACCGACGTCGGGTCGCTGATCTTGACGCCCTGCGCGTCAAGGCGGACCGCCGCTGTCGCGCAGGCGGCCGCCACGATGGTCCCAGCAACGGTAATGCGGAGATAACGATTCAACATGGTGATGACTCCTAGAACGCTGCCTGGAGACGAATGCCTGGGAAGATGTATCCAAACTTGGCGCCACCCTCAGGCGTATCGACGACGCCGGAGAGGTGGAACGACAGCCGGAGCTTCTCGGTGAGCAGAAGGTTGTAGTAACCCTCGATGAGGTTCTCCTTCTCGCCGGTTCGAAGATCCATGTTGGCGTAGCCGACGCCCCACGTATCCTCCGGATTGAGGATGAACCCGTGCTGGACGCTGAAACCGGCGCTGTAGAACCGGTCGTGTCCCAGATCGGTTTCCTGCTGGCCATAACGCGCAAACAAACCAAAGGACGGGCTCAGCTTCTGGTCGAAGCTCAGACCAACGCCTTTGCGAATCACCTCAGGCTCGCTGTTATCGGTTCGGAACCACACACGATAGGTCCCTTCAGGCAATGAGAAGGGCGTGAACGTGTAGCCAACTTCTGACAACGTGAACAGCGAATCCCCAAGACTGGTCGGCTCCGGACTGCTCTGCTGGAACCCGAACTTCAGGCGAAAACCGTTCTTCGCGTCGAACTCGGTTGCCGCGCCGACGCCGTTGACTGCAAGACCAAGCATCTGGTTGTTCACCAGGGCATCGCTGAGGAACTGCGTGCTCTCGTCGTTGGCGAACGCATTGGCATCGAAGTAGTTGGTCAGGTCGAGACGTCCGGCGGTAAACGCCAGCCGGTTCTTGAAGAGCTCGGTGCGCAGCCACGCTTCACGGAGGTTCAACGAGTTCTGTTCAACGAGGCGCGCGGTATATCCGTTGAGGAGCGTGAGCGTGCTGATCTCGCTGTCGGGCGGCGCCCCGCTGAGGCCGACGATGTCGGCGAAGAACAACGTGTTCTGGGCGATCCCCGCCGTAAAGAACAAATCGGCCGATGCGAGGGCGTAGGCGCCGTTGTTGGGATCGACGTCGCCTTTGGTGCGCGCGGCAAACTGCGTGGCCATCGCGGCATCAACGCCGACGGTCACCCGGCGCTTGGCGGCATCCTCGATCGCGGCGTCGATCTTCTCGCTGATCGTCTGACGCCGATAGGTGCGCTCGCGAAGATACGTCACTTCCTTCTTGGCACCGGGCACAGGTTCGTCGTGCTGCTGCCCAGTCGGATCGACGTAGACTTCGACTCGTCGCACACGCGTCTCGGGCTCCGAGAGGACCGTCGTCGTTTCGAGATCGGTGATGCGCTTTTCGAGTGTCGCAATCTTCTGCAGCAACTCCTGCCGCTCGAATTCCGCGGCGGCAGCAGCGGACGCGGCGTCGAGCGTGATGTCCAGCGTGGCCTTGGTGTCCATCCCGATGTCAACGCCGGCGCGGCGGAAGGTGGTCAGGCCAGCCGAGGCCGTAGACACCGTGTATTTGCCCATCGGCAGCGCACCGAATTCGAAGGCACCCTGCGCATTCGTGTTTGCGACGAACTGCGCACCGTTCTCTTCGTTGATCGCGCTCACCTCTGTGTCCGGAACGGGTGCGCCCTGCGCGTTGCGTACGCGGCCCTGCAAGGCGCCGCGATGGTCCGCCATGTTCATCGCGGGCGCTTGCGCGGGCGCTTGCGCCGACGCCACAGCGCTCGAGGCCAAGAGTGCCAGGGCCATGACTGCCGGTCCCCGCCAGCGCGTACAGATCCTTGCCGACCAACACGTCATCGTGACTTCCTCCCCTGCTATTGTCCGAAGTGACGAACCACCGGAATGGTCGGATCTTAGGAGAGAAGGATCAGGCGACCACCTGAAGAGTTCCTGAACCTTTTGTCAGACAGGAGAAAGACCGGGCTAATGTGCCAATAATCCAACCGCCGCATCATCCGGCACGCCGCGAATGACCGTACCAGCCGGGAGCCGGACCGGTTTGCGGAATAGGAATGGATGGGTGTAGCGGGGGTCGTACTGATGTAGCCAGATCAGCGGCTCGACCGATCCATCAGGCAGAGCCGCGATGATGCGGATCGACTGATTTGCCGCCACTTCTTGCGGCATCAGGCCGTCGAGCACAAGTGGCCGGTCGAGGGTCGTGGCGCCTCGCACGGTCTTCACCGGCGCCGATGGCCCGGGTGGTGTCGCCGTCGAGAACTTGGGTTCGGCGGGCAACGCGCGACGATTGTTCCCGCGCGGCCCATCGTTCTGGATCCAGTCCACGATCAGTTCGATCTGCTCCTGGGTGAGTGCCTGTTCGTTCTTGAAGTCACCGAAGCCCTTGATGGCTCCCCAGGGCGGCATGCGGCGGTTCAACACCGCAGCCTTGATCTCGACGAGCCGAGGCTGCACGTCCTGGTAGGTCATCATCGAAAACGCGGTACCGCCGGGACGATGACAGGAGGCGCACTTGTCGTACACAAGGCGAGAGATCTCGCGGTTCCAGGTCACCGGTGTCGCGCCGATGTTGTGCGCGGTGACGATGACGCTAAGTCCGCAGCAGAGTCCGGCGATCAGTAAGAGTCTGACCATGCTGATCGTATGAAATAGTACATCCATGCGCCTGACGGCCATCCTCTGGCTCATCGGCGTCTGCGCCGTCTGCGCATCGACGCGGTCCGATCAAACCGGCCCCGCTGACCTGACGCTCGCCGCGACCACGATTCAGTCGGCGCCGCTCGATCCGTCGAAGGATCCCGTCTACGTGTGTCCAATGGATCCCGACGTGCGCTCGCACAATCCGGGCACGTGCCGGCGCTGCGGCATGAATCTCGTCGCGGGCATTCCCGACCCCGTCGAATTCCATCTCGACCTCGGCGTCGTGCCTCGTCCTCCGCAGCCTGCGCAACCAGCAGCGCTGCAGTTCTTCATTCACGATCCGTGGAAGGATCGTCCCGTCGTCAGCTACAACGTCGTTCACGAAAAGCTGTTTCATGCCTTTGTCGTGAGCGAGGATCTGCAATTCTTCAGGCACGCCCATCCGACGTTCGTCGCCGATGGCGTGTTCCAGTTGCCGATCACATTTCCCACCGGCGGCATGTTTCGCGTGCTCGGAGATTTTTATCCCGCAGGTGCGACGCCGCAGTTAGCGACGCAGACGATCCTCGTGCCGGGTGCGGCACCGGCGCCAGTGCAGCTCACGCGCGATTACTCGACGAAGCCGAGCGAGAACATGCGCGTGTCCATGGTGACGATTCCAGAACAGGCGGTCGCAGGGATGCGCACGCAGTTGCGCTTTACGCTCGATCCCGTCGACGGCCTCGAGAAGTATCTCGGTGCGTGGGCTCATATGCTCGCCGCGAGCAATGACCTGATCGACATGATCCATCAGCATCCCTACCGCGTGGACGAGCACCAGATGGTTGAGTTCGAGATGGTGTTCCCGCGTCCGCAGGTCTATCGCGTCTGGGTGCAGTTCCAGCGCAAGGGCGTCGTCAACACGGCGCACTTCGACGTGCCGGTCGACGAACTGCGCTGAAAAGCTCCTGACGAAAACTTCAGACGGCTTTCACCCTGCCCCACGCTCGGAAAGCGATCATCGGGATATTCGCGCAGGGATGAGGAATATCTCCCGATCCCTCCGGCTCACACGCGCGGATACGCAGATTTTTTAGTGGCCAACCTCTTGCTCTCGCGGAATCAAGGCTTTCTTATGAAAACTACGGTGGTCGTCTTCCTCATCGTGTGGCTGGTATCGGTCAACGCATTGGCGCAAACCGATGGCAATGTCACCGGCCGAGTCACCGATGAAACGGGCGGCGCGCTGCCCGGGGTCACCGTCGAGTTGCGAGGACGAGGTGAACCGATCGTCGCAGTGTCGGACGGCGAGGGCCATTACTCGTTCGAGAACGTCGCGCCCGGCACGTACCAACTGTCGCTGCGATTGATCAACTTCGCCGACGTCAATCACGGCGGTGTCACCGTGGGTGCGGGAGCATCTGTCGTCGTTGACGAGGCGATGCATCTCGCACTCAACGCCGAAGTCGTCGTCGTCGGCAAACGGACGTTCGTCAATCTCGCCGATGCCGAACACCCCGCCGAAAACCTGGTCGGCATCGCATCATCAGCGAGTCAAGGCGCGATCACGGCGAAGCAGCTCGATGTACGGCCGTTCATGCGACAGGGCGAGGTCCTCGAGACGGTGCCCGGCGTGATCATCACGCAGCACAGCGGCGAGGGAAAAGCCAATCAGTACTTTCTGCGCGGCTTCAATCTCGATCATGGCAGCGACTTCGCGATGACCGTCGCGGGCACGCCGGTCAACATGCCGACCCACGCGCATAGCCAGGGCTACTCGGATATCAACTTCCTGATTCCCGAGCTTGTGGCAGGTGTGCAGTACTCGAAGGGTCCGTACTTCGCGGATCAGGGCGACTTCGCCACCGCCGGTGCCAGCAACATCAACTACGCGACGACGCTCGAGCGTCCGATCGTGCGGCTCGAGGCGGGCACGTATGACTTCGGACGCGCCTTGCTGGCAGCGTCGCCCAAATTCGGCAAGGGCCACATGCTGGCGGCGTTCGAAACCTCCACCAACGCCGGACCGTGGAGCGTGCCTGACTCATACCGAAAGTACAACGGCGTGCTGCGCTATAGCCAGGGTGACAACGTGAACGGGCTGTCGCTGACGTTCATGGGCTACCACGGTAATTGGAATGCGACGGAGGCCTCGCCCCAGCGTGCGATCGATGCCGGCTTGATCGATCGGTTCGGCTCGATCGATCCGACCGACGGCGGCCACACGTATCGCTACAGCCTCGGCGGTGAGTGGCAGCACGGCTCCGGCAACACGCTGACGAAGATCCAGGCATTCGGTCTCGGCTACGACCTGAATCTGATCTCGAACTTCACGTTCTTTCTGGACGATCCGGTCCATGGCGACCAACGCGAGCAAGTCGATCACCGGTTCGTCACCGGCGCTCGCGTCTTTCAGAAGCGTCAGACTCGATGGGGCTCCCACTCGGTGCAGAACACCATCGGCCTTCAGTTTCGGAATGACGACGTGATGCGGGTCGCGCTGTTTCATACCGAGGAGCGGGTTCGCCTCGAGACCTGGAACGATGCGTCGGCGCTGGTCACGAGCGCCGGAGTGTATGGCGAGAATCAGGTGGAGTGGACGCCATGGCTGCGCACGACGGTTGGTCTGCGCGCCGATGGTTCACGCTACGGAGTGACCGATGCGATCGATGCGCGAAACAGCGGCACGGCAACCGCGGGCATCGTCAGTCCCAAAGGAACCGCCACATTCGGACCGTGGCACTCGACAGAGTTTTACGTGAACGCGGGCACCGGCTTTCACAGCAACAGCGCGCTTGGTACAACGCTCCGGTTCGACGGCGACGGCAATCCAGCCGATCCCGTCACACCTCTGGTTCGTGCGAAAGGCGCCGAGGTCGGCGTGCGCACGGTGGCAGTGCCTCACCTGCAAAGCACGGTGTCGCTCTGGACGCTTCGACTCGGCTCCGAGTTGGTCTACAA
>JBKPRH010000379.1:0-16101 GCA_046765795.1 Acidobacteriota bacterium
CGACAACCACCGTCCAGAACGGCACCATGGCCACGATGACTGCGGCCAATCCGCTGGCGACGTACTGCTCCGCCCAGACGACGGCACCGTTGCCGACGACCAGCAAGAGAAACCCAGACAGGGCAATCGCGCCCCACGACGGGCGCAAAGGCAGCGGCTGTCCAGTCACGCGCAGGGTGGTAATGAGAATCAGGCCGGCGGCAGTGAATCGGAGTCCGCCCACTAACGCGACCGGTACCGACTCGAGGGCGATGCGAATGGCGAGATACGTCGTGCCCCACACGATGCAGACGACGATCCAGGCAGCGTAGGCGGAGAGCTGAGATTGACGATTGACGACGGACGATTGACTCATTGGTATTGATGGATTGAGCGAGTCGAACGCGTCGATCAACCTCAATCCGTCAATCGTACTTCGTCATTCGTCGATTCTTGTCGTACTGACGCTGTTGGCGAGAATGACGACCGCACGTGGCTCGACGCGGAGACGCTGCCCCGATACAAACCGGCGACGCGACGCACGAGGCCGGGTCTTGCGCGTGTCGAACAGCACGCGCCATCTCGCATCAGATGCGGCCGTCATGACCGTGAAGTCCACTGGATGATCGTGCGCGTTGAAGAGCAGCAAGAAACTATCGTCAGTGATCCGCTCGCCGCGCTGCCCGCTGCCGGCAATCGCGCATCCGTTGAGGAACACCATCACGCTCTTGAGTCCGCCGTCGGTCCAATGCTGATCGGTCATTGGGGTTCCGGCGGACGTGCACCACACCACGTCGGGGCAGCCGCCCTCGGACGTGGCATGACCGGTGAGCCAGCGCGGGCGATGAAAGGTCGGATGAGAGACACGTAACCGAATCAGCTGCCGGGTGAACTCCAACAGGTCCGCGTCCCCTGTCTGCCAGTTTATCCATGACACGTCGTTGTCCTGGCAGTACGCGTTGTTGTTGCCGTTTTGCGTGCGGCCGCGCTCGTCACCAGCGAGGATCATCGGCACGCCTTGCGACACGAGCATCGTCGCGAGGATGTTGCGTTGTTGGCGCGCGCGTAACGCAAGCACGTTCGCATCGCCCGTCGGTCCTTCGACGCCGCAATTCCAGGAACGATTGTGCGATTCACCGTCGGTGTTGTTGTCGCCGTTGGCGTCGTTGTGCTTCTCGTTGTACGAGACGAGATCCCGCAGCGTGAAGCCGTCATGCGCGGTGATGAAGTTGATACTGGCGTCGGGCCGGCGGTTGCGCGCGTAGAGATCGGAGCTGCCGGCGAACCGCGAGGCAAAGGTCGCCACCGACTGTTCGCCGCGCCAGTAGTCGCGCATCGCATCGCGATACTGTCCATTCCATTCGCTCCAGCGCGGCGGGAAGTTGCCGACCTGATAGCCGCCGTCGCCGACGTCCCACGGCTCGGCGATCAACTTCACGCGATTGAGGACAGGGTCTTGCTGGATGACGTCAAAGAAGGACGAGCCGTGATCCACGTGGTGGAACTCTCGCGCGAGCGTGGAGGCCAGATCGAAGCGGAAGCCGTCGACGTGCATCTCCTGCACCCAGTAGCGGAGCGAATCCATGATCAGCTGCAGCACCGAGGCATGCGTCGTGTTCATGCTGTTCCCGGTGCCGGTGTAGTTGCTGTAGTAGAGCGGCTGATCGGGCTGGAGCCGGTAATAGGCTCGGTTGTCGATGCCGCGAAAACTCAGCGTCGGCCCTTGATGGTTGCCTTCCGCGGTGTGGTTGTAGACGACATCGAGAATCACCTCGATGCCCGCGCGGTGAAGCGCGCACACCATCTCGCGAAACTCGCCAATCTGGGCCGCCGGATCGCGACGGCTGGCGTAGTCGGCATGCGGTGCAAAGAATCCAATCGAGTTGTAGCCCCAGTAGTTCCGCAAACCTCGATCGATTAGAAACCCTTCGCTGACGAACTGATGAATCGGCATTAATTCGACGGCCGTGATGCCCAGCTGCTGCAGATACTTGACCGTCGCCGGATGTCCGAGGCCCGCATACGTGCCACGGATCTCAGGCGGAAGATCCTCGCGTAGCTTCGTGAAGCCCTTGACGTGCAGTTCGTAGATCACGCTGCGATGCAGCGGATGACGCGGCGGTGAATCAGGGCGAGGCCATTTTTCTTTCGGATCGATTACCACCGATCGTGGCACGAACGGCGCGCTGTCTTCGGTGTTCAGCTCGTTCGAGGCCGATCCATCTGGTGCGATCACGTGGCCAAAGATTGCCGGCTTGTACTCGACCTCACCAACGATGGCGCGCGCGTACGGGTCGAGCAGCAGTTTCGACGAATTGCACCGCAGCCCTTCTTCCGGCCGCCACGGACCATGCACGCGGAAACCGTAGCGCTGTCCCGGACGAAGCCCGGGCACATAGCCATGCCAACAGAATGCGGTCCGCTCGGGCAGCGTGACGGCGGTCTCCGTACCCTGTTCATCGAACAGGCAGAGATCGACACGCTCGGCGACTTCCGAGAAGATCGAGAAGTTCACGCCGGCGCCATCGAAGTACGCGCCGAGCGGAAAGTACCGACCAGGCCAGATCGCAGGCGCCATTACGCCTCGGTTCGAAGCGGCTCAGCGCGAAACACCCACGCGCAGTTCGCTTGGAGCGTCCAGAGTCCTTCCGGTGGAAACGGCGCCACGCCACTGCCGCCGTAAACCGGACGCTCGCTGCACCAGATCATTGTCCACTGGACCTGCCTCGACGCTGGTGCGAGCAGTGGGTGGTTCATTCGCAGCGTCGTGTGACGGCCCAGATTGACAAGTATCAGCCGCTCATCCGCAGTGGTTGAGTACCGCAGCAGTATGACGTCCGGCGTCAGCGCTGACGTGGCGACTTGAGTCACCGCAGTGCCGAGCCCGGTGAGGACAACATCGGATCTGCGTAACGTCAACAGATCGGTGTGAAGCAGTCTTGCTTCCTCCGATCCTTGGTGCCCGCACCAGTTGATTCGGCACGCGCGGAAGGCGGCTTCGTCGTCGGGGTGGGCCATCATTTCGTGCGTCTCTCGATCGGTCAGCGGCGGGAACTGCGAGAGGAACTCGAGGCGGCCCTTGCGGACCGCTTCGGCAAGGTCGCCTTCATGGTCAGCAAAATACGTGAATGGTACCGAGGTCGCACACTCCTGCCCCTGAAAGAGCATCGGAATCTGCGGCCCGAGCAGCAGCAGTGAGACCAGCGCCCGCCATCGCCCGGCCTGCGACATCTGATGAAGGCGGACGCCTCGGCCGGTGTTGGCCACCTGATCATGATTTTCGAGGAAGCAGACAAAGGCGGAACTCGGACACCCACGCGAGTCCGAGCCGCGCCGCTGCTTCTGCCACGAATACCACTGACCCTGGTACAGGAGATTCCACTGCGCCATCGCCGCGAACTCATTGGCCGTCCCGTCGTAGTCGGTGCAGTACGCGGCGTTCTGGCCGGTCAGCGCGACAAAGGCGGCGTGGTGCCAGTCCTCGTTCCAGATGCCGTCGAGACCGCCTGGTCCACCCTCACCGACGTCCTTCAGAAACGCGACATCCTGCGACTCGTTTTCGGCGACGACAAACACACGACGCGGATGTGCGATCGCACGGGCATGTCGCGTCAGTTCCTGGACGATGTGCTCTGGCGAGCGATCGGGGATCGAGTGGACGGCGTCGAAGCGAAGGCCGTCGAAGTGGTACTCCTCGATCCAGTGCCGCACGTTGGCGCGCATGAATGCCCGCACGGGCTCAGAATGCGGACCGTCCACGTTGAAGCCGCGGCCCCACTCGGTTTCGTGCTCGGCGAAGTACGAATCGCTGAACTCGTGGAGATCGGCGCCGACCGGACCCAGATGGTTGTAGACCACGTCGAGGATCACGGCGATCCCGGCACGGTGGGCATCGTTGATGAACACGCGAACATCGTCGGGCGTCCCGTATCGATGGAACGGGGCGAAGAGGAAGACACCGTCGTAGCCCCAGCCGAATCGTCCCGAGAACTCGGCCAGCGGCATGATCTCGAGCGTCGTCACACCGAGGTCGGCGAGACGCTGCAACTGCTCGCGTGCCGCCCCCCACGTCCCTGCCGTTGTGAACGTCCCGATGTGCATTTCGTAGACGACGTTGCGATGGCGAGCCGGGGCGCCGGTCCAGTCGGCATCCGTCCACGGAAAGGACGCAGGATCGACGATCGCCGACGGCCCAAAGACGCCTTCGGGTTGATAGCGCGAGACCGGGTCAGGGCGAAGACCCTCCCTTACCTTGAACCAATAACGCTGTCCTGCGCGTGCGCCCGGCACCGTGACAACGAAGTAGCCGTCGGGCCGCGCGTCCATCGGTATGTCGCGATCCTCCAGACGAAGTGTCACGCCGTCGTGACGCGGCGCCCAGACGGTGAACGTCACCGCATCTTTGGCTACACGCGCGCCGAGGTCGACGTCGCCGCTCTGGGTGATCTCCACGCTATCGAGGAACATGAGGGTGTATCGCCATGGTGGACACGTTCAGGAGGCCTGCAGTCGAATGAGACACCGCAGCACTTCCGCGACACTCCACGCCTGAGCCACGCAACCTCGCGGCGCGTGCGGTGTCGTCGCGTCGAAAATCTCACTGATGCTTCCAACGCAGGCCTCGTTGAGATGAGCGTCGAACGCATCGAGGAGTTTGCGCGCCTGGGGCTGGGCGCCGGGGTGGACGCGCAGCCACGCGTCGATGTACGGACCGATCAGCCACGCCCACACGGTGCCCTGGTGATATGCGGCATCGCGCGCACGAAGATCGCCGAAGTACTGCGCTTTGAAATCAGGGTGTTCCGGATCGAGCGTGCGCAGCCCACACGGCGTGAGCAGCTTCTTCGCAACGACATCGAGCACTGCCGGCCAGCGGGCCTCGTCCAGGACCGGGTAGCGCAGCGAGAACGACAGAATCTGATTCGGCCGGCACGAGGCGTCGTCACCCGCTTCGCCATCCACGATGTCGTAGAGATAGCCACCGGCGTCGTACCAGAATCGCTGGTTGAACGACTGACGTGCGCGGTCGGCCACCGCGTCGAGTTCGTGATCGGGCACGTTGAGCGCTCGTCGCCATTCGGCGAGCAAGCGCACTGCGTTGTAAAAGAGCGCGTTGATCTCGACCGGCTTTCCGCGCCGAGGCGTCACGACCCAGTCGCCCACCTTGGCATCCATCCACGTGAGTGGCAGCTGCGGATCCCCTTGCGCCAACAAACCGTCGTGATCGACATGGATGCCAAACAACGTACCGGCTCGGTGATGTCGAATGATGTCGTCAAGCGACGGCAGCAGTTCGCGCAACGTCTCCTCGTCCTTCGTCATCGACACGTAGCGGTCGATCGCATGGAAGAACCACATCGTCGCGTCGGCGGTGTGATAGAGGCCGTGCTGATCGCCTTCGGGGAACAGATTGGGGATCAGTCCCTGATTGAGATGCTGCGCGAAGGTCAGCAGCGTGTCGCGCGCCTCGGCGGCGCGCCCGGTCGAGAGCGCGAGGCCCTCGAGGCTGATCATCGTGTCGCGGCCCCAGTCGGTGAACAAGTGATAGCCGGCAATGACGCTGCGGGCGTTCTCGCCGGCGGCTTTGGCGCGCGCGGTGTCGGCCGTGCGCGTCGCGGGCTTGATCATGAACTGATCGGCGGCGAGGACGAGTTCAGCGGTCAGGCTCCCGGGATCCGGATTGCCGGCGCAGACGAGCAGTCGCGTCCGGCGGTCGAGCTCAGTGCCCCACGCCTCAGTGGGCGATAGCGCGTCGATGACGCCCAAATTCTCCGTTGAGGCGATGAACGTGATCTGCTCGTGCTCGGCGAGATCGACTTTGTAGTACCCAGGGCTCCACGTGCTGCCGTCCGCGGCATAGCCGCGCTGCTCTTCCAACTCGTAATGAAGATCCTCGGTGACGGATTCGACGGTAAACGCCGCCGGATGATCGCGGATGACCAGCCGAATGGTCGGTACAGTCTCGCCAGCCTTCACCTCGAGATACCGTTGATGCGAGATCAGCACCGGCTCTTGAGGAACGGTCCGATCCACCGGGGCTTCATGCATGCGAATCGAGACCATCGGACGGAGTCCGAGGCGAATCGTCTCCGGCGCCTTCACGAGCGTGTAGGTGACGAAGGTCGAGTTCTGCTCGTTGGGCATGAACAGCCGCTTTTCGAGTACGACTTCCTCGAACCTGTACTGCCACACCGGCAGACCGCCGACGAGACGGAAGTCGCTCACGACCACGGGCGAGGTCTCGTCGCGCCGGCTTAGCCAGCCAACGCGGCGTTGCGAAAGACGGATGCGCTCGTCGAGATGCGCGAGTAGCGCGAGACGTCCGAGCGGCGCCGGCAGCGCTGCGACGAGCAGCGAATGGTAGCGACGCGTCGGGGGCCCCGCGAGTGTGCCGGATGCGTAGCCACCCAACCCATTGGTCACCAGCCACTCGCGATTGATGAGCTCGCGACGGCTCCACTCTGACGTGAGCAGACGCCGCTCGACATCGGCGGCGTCAGATCGAACACTCTCGAGCTTCGACATCGGAAACGGAACGACGATGGGCAAGCTTGATGCCGTCGCTCATCGACGGTTACGACCACTGGGTTGCCTGCCGGAATGGCACGTCGGATGCGAAGAAACCGTGCGTGAACGCCGATCGCGAACGCATCGTCCCGACCAGTACGTATCGAGTGCAGCTATCGGACCGCTTTACATTCGACGATCTTGCCGCTCAGGTTCCGTACATAGCGCGGCTGGGTGTCAGCCATGTGTATTTATCGCCCATTTACACGGCGCGGCCCGGCAGCCCTCATGGTTACGACATCGTTGATTACGGCTGCATCAATCGGGAGTTGGGCGGTCAGGCTGCGTGGTGCCGACTCACGGACACCTTGCGCGCCCATCAGATGGGAGTCGTGCTGGACGTTGTTCCGAATCACATGGCTGCCGATCCCGAGCGCAACGTACTCTGGAGACAGGTCCTTCGTGATGGGCCATCGAGTTCCGCAGCGCGCTTCTTCGACATCGATTGGCGTCCGTTGACCGGTCTCGTGCGCGACCGGGTGCTCCTGCCGATTCTGGAGGAACCCTATGGACAGGCGTTGATGAAGGGCGTGGTTCAGGTCGAATCCGGAGCGCACGGGCATCACATTCGCTGCGGGTCGCTGAACCTTCCACTGGCACCATCGACACTGCACGCGCTCATTGCCGGGCAGCCGGTTCACGAGGCGGTCGAGCACATCAATCGCAACCCCCACCTGCTGCATCAGTTGCTCGAGAAACAGCATTACCGCGTCGCGTATTGGCGGCCGGCGAACGACGAGATCAACTACCGGCGATTCTTCGGCATCAACGAGCTCGTGGCGATCCACGCCGAAGACCCGGAGGTCTTCATGCGAAGCCACGAACTCGTTCGTAAGCTGGCCGCTGAGGACATCGTCCACGGCCTGCGGATCGATCATGTCGATGGGCTGCTCGATCCGCTCGGCTATCTGCGGCAGCTGCGATCCGAGCTCGAGTCGGTGTCTACCGCGCAACCGTGGCTCGTGGTTGAGAAGGTGCTCGACCGATCAGAGCGGCTCGGCCCTCAGTGGCCAGTTGATGGCACGACCGGCTACGACGCGCTCGACGCGCTCAACCGGGTGTTCGTCAGCGGGCGCGGCGTACGTATCCTCCGCCGATTCTTCCAGCGTCTCGTCGACGAATCGATTCCATTCCGCGACGAAGCCCATCGCAGCAAGCGGCTGATGATGCGTGGCGCGCTTTTGAGTGGTGTCACGATGCTCGCGCATGAGCTCAAACGGGTGGCCGACGCCTCGTGGACGACACGCGATATCTCACTGAATTCCTTACATGAAGCGCTGGTCGAATTCATTGCCGCAATGCCCGTTTATCGAACCTATCTCGGCACCGGCCAGGATCGCGACACCGAACGAAAGATCGTCGTGGAAAGTCTCGAACAGGCTGAACTGCGGAATCCCTCGATGGACTCATCGGCGTTCGCGTTCCTGCGGTCGTTGCTCCTGGGCGAACTCGTTGACGACCCGATGCTCGACGCGCGTCGCGCGCTGCTCGTCAAGCGATTGCAGCAGTACACAAGCGGCGTGCACGCGAAGGGCGTGGAAGACACCGCCTTTTATCGTGACAACACCTTGCTGGCCTTGAACGAGGTCGGCGGCAACCCAGCCGATCCGTCGCTGAACATTCGCGAGTTCCACCGGTTCAACGAGCATCGCGCAAAGAACTGGCCCAACTCGATGACGGCCACGTCCACCCACGACACGAAGGTGAGCGAAGACACGCGGATCCGGATCGCGACGATCAGCGTGTTCGCGCACGAATGGGTCATCGCCGCGCAACGCTGGGTGATGCTGAATACCCCCTACCGTCAACAAAGGGCGGGCCGGGGCTCCTGTCCTGAGCCGCGCGACGAGTACCGGTTTTACCAGGCCCTCGTCGGCATGTGGAACGAGGACGATGTCGATGCCGAAAGTCGCGTGTCGCCGGAGCTGGTCGATCGGCTCGTCGAGTACATGCGAAAGTCCGTGCGTGAGGCCCAGCTCTGTAGCAGCTGGATACGGCCGGACGCCAACTACGAGGACGGACTCACGTGTTTTGTGCGCCGTGTGCTCCTCGACGACACGTGCAGCGAGTTCCGGCAATCAATTGGGGCATTCGTGCAACTGATCGAGCCGGTCAGCACCTGCCACTCAATCTCGCAGCTGGTGCTGAAATGCTTCATGCCGGGCGTGCCGGACTTCTATCAGGGCTGCGAGGATTGGCGATTCACACTTACCGATCCCGACAATCGTCGTCCGGTGGACTTCGCCCGCGTTTCGGAACGTCTCACCCGTACCTTTCAGTCGTCGCGCAACTCCCGCGATTTGAAACTGCAGATCACGACCACGCTGCTACACTTTCGCGCCGATCACGATCAGCTGTTACGCGAGGCCAGTTACCGGCCGTTGCGAGTACGCGGCGCGAGGGCAACGTCGGTGGTGGCATTTGAACGACGCGGGATCAGCTCACGAGTGCTCGTGGTTGTCCCGCGACTTACCGACCGGTCAGCGAGGAACGCCGTTCATCTTGACGCGGCGTTTTGGGGAGATACCGAAATTCGGCTGCCCACATCTGACGGCCGTTGGAGTAATCTCCTGGCCGGCGAAGATCTGGAGATCAATGTTGGGTGGTGCCGGGTGGCGGACCTGATGGCAACACGACCATGGGTCGTGCTGTATCACGCGCGATCTAAGCCCGGACGTAGCCGTTCGCTGTAGATCGGAGAAATCCGCGATCGACCAATGTCTTGAGCACGGACGAAGCCGTGTCGACATCGACACCGATCAAACGCGCAGTCTGCTGAGTGGTCAAACGAAGCCCGGGCATCTCGCGGAACTCAGCCGTCAGGCGTACCGCTGGGACAGAAGTCTGGGGTTCGTGGAATTCGGGGGTTCTGGCAAGAGGCATATCGAGTACGTTCATGCACGTTTCATGCTTATGAGCAACGCTTCTACAGATCAGCTCTCCACCACTAACGTCGATCAGGATCTGGTCGAACGCCTCTACGCGCGTTTTGCCTCCGTCTATAACGGGATCTTCGGACCGATCCTGCACGCTGGGCGCGTCGAAGCCATGCGCGAGCTGCCGCTCAAACCAGACGACGAGATTCTCGAAGTGGGTATCGGGACGGGACTGACCGCAACGCTGTATCCGTCGGATTGCCAAGTCGTAGGAATTGATCTGTCGGAGCCGATGTTGCGCGAGGCGGCTCGCCACGTGGAATCTCATGGACGCGAGAACGTGCGTCTGTGGCGGATGGATGCGTCGAGCCTGGCCTTTCCAGACGAATCGTTCGACGTGGTGTACGCCGCCTACGTCGTCAGCGTCGTTCCTGACCCGGTGCTCGTGCTGAAGGAAATGCGCCGCGTCTGTCGGTCCGGCGGCCACATCGTTTTGTTGAATCACTTTCTCAGCACAAATCCGATGCTGTCGGCCGTCGAGCGATGGATGTCACCCATCACGGCACGGGCGGGCTTCCGGTCGGATCTCGATCTCTCAGTGCTGCTGGATCAAGCCGGACTTGAGCCTGTGTCAGTCAAGAAGGTGAACACGCCCGCAATCTGGTCGCTCGTCCACTGCCGACGGTAGTTTCCGGCTTTCGGCTTTCGGCTTTGGGACGGACCCATCCGATCCCGCCTCCTCCTCGTAGGGTTCACAGACACGCCCCGGCCTCCGCCGGGCGCTGGAGGTGGATCGTGAAAGGAATCTGGAGGCTGTCCGTGGCCGCCTGCGCGGTTGCCGCACTGGCGATCACGGCGGTGCAAGCATCGAGTCATCGCGAGGCGCCGCTCATCAGCGCCGACCCACTCGCCGACAACACTGACGTCTACGCGTTCGTCAGCCCGAACTCACCGGACAAGGTGACGTTGATCGCCAACTTCATTCCGTTCGAGGCGCCTTACGGCGGTCCGAACTTCTTCAAGTTCGACGACAACGTGCTCTACGAAATCATGGTGGACAACGACGGCGACGCCGTCGAAGACGTCACGTTTCAGTTCACCTTCCGCACCGCCGTCCGCAACCCGAACACGTTTCTCTACAACACCGGCCCGATTACGTCACTCAACGACACGACGTTCAACGTCCGGCAGTTCTACACGGTGACGCGATTCGACGGACCGCGTCGGCGCGGGCAAGGCACGGTACTCGCGACCGATCTGCCAACTCCGCCGGTGAACGTCGGCTTCCGATCGACGCCCAACTACGAGGCGCTTGCTGCGGCTGCGGTGCGACCGCTACCAAACGGCGCCCAGGTGTTCGCGGGTCAACGTGACGATCCGTTCTTCGTCGATCTCAACGTGTTCGATCTCCTCGCGGTCCCGCCCGCGGACACCAAGAACTTCGATGGGCTCGCAGGGTTCAACGTGCACACCATCGCGATCGAAGTGCCGATCTCCTCGTTGACCGCCAACGGTGCGCGGCCATCATCCGCATCCGATCCCAACGCCGTGATCGGCGTATGGTCGACGGCGAGCCGGCCGTCGGTGACGAGCCGTGGTGGCGGGCAGGAGCGCTTCAGCGCGAACTACGTCCAGGTGTCGCGTCTCGGTCACCCGCTCGTGAACGAAGTCGTGATCCCGCGCGGTGTCAAAGACACGTTCAACTCGCTGGAACCGACGGGCGACGCGGCAGCACTCAAGTACGTCACCGATCCGGAACTGCCGAAGCTGCTGCTGGCGCTCTTCAACATTCAGTCGCCACCGACGCCACGGAACGATCTCGTCACGATCTTCCTGACCGGCATTCCAAACCTCAATCAGCGACCGGGCGTGACGCCGTCGGAAATGCTGCGGCTCAACGTCGCGATCCCGCCCTCGCCGAATCCGAATCCGCTCGGTGTACTCGGCGGGGACAATGCCGGCTTCCCCAACGGCCGACGCCTCATGGACGACGTCGTGGACATCGAGCTGCGCGCAGTCGCCGGCGCGACGCCACTCACGCCGAACTTCAATAACGGCATCAACGCGCAACTCGGCGACGGCGTTGCCGGCAACGACAAGCCGTTCCTCACCTCATTCCCGTTCGTCGCAACACCGCACGCGGGCAATAACCCTTAGTTCGTGGTTGGTGGTTCGTGGTTGGTGGTTGTGGTCCTGGTTCTTGGTCCGCGCTCGGACCAAGGACTAAGGACCACGGACGGACCAAGGACGAAGGACGGACCAAGCACCAAGGACGAAGGACCAAGGACATCTCGAAGGAGCTTCATCATGCGACGTGTCGTCGTACTCGCTACCGTTGTCGCTGCACTATCGATTCCATCCCTATCCGCGGCGCAGTCACCATCGTCCGGTTGGTTCGCGTCGCCGTTCGTGAGCGCGTCGTTTGGCGGCGATACAACGGAGTCCGCTCCGTTTTACGTCACGTTCTGAGCGATACGCCATGACTCGCACGCTCACGCTTCTCGCGGGTGGTATCGCCGTCATCGTCACGGGTGCCGCGTGCTCGAGGTCTGCGCCAACCCGTTCCCCGAGCGTCACGCCGCTACTCGGCACTGGCCAGGTCTCGACCGCTCGACACGATCTCGCGCGCACGATCGCTACGACACGAGACAAGGTTGCGAAGGCTCCCGACGATGCGCCGTCAGCGGTGATTCTGGCAGATGCACTGCTTCGTCAGACACGCGTGTCCGGGAACGCGGGTCTCGCCAAGGAAGCCGAAGGAGTGCTGCTCGACGTGTTGAAGCGCGATACCGAACGCTATGACGCCCGCCGCATGCTCGCGGCGACATATCTCTCGCAGCACCGCTTCGCGGATGCGCTTCGCGAGGCGGAACGCTGCCGAACCACGCGAGCAGACGACCCGTGGATCTGGGGTGTGATCGGCGACGCCCACATCGAGCGCGGCGAGTACGACGCCGCGTTCGCAGCCTTCGATCGGATGGCGGCGCTCAAGCCGACCGCCGCAGCGTATGCGCGGGTGTCGTACGCACGCGAGCTGCAAGGCGATTTACCCGGTGCCCTTCAGACCATGCGCATGGCGGCGGAAGCGACCAGCGCACACGATCCGGAGTCGCTAGCGTGGCATCACGCGCAAGTGGGTCAGCTCCATCTGCAGATGGGCCAACTCGCAGATGCACGGCGCGAATTCCTCGCTGCCGCGCATGCGTTTCCAGATCATCCGTTCGCTCGAGCCGGACTCGCGCGGGTCGCCGAGGCCAGCGGCGACGTTCGCACGGCTCTCGACATCGTCATGGCCATACTGGAGACGAGCCCGACTCCGTCAGACCTCGCGTATTCCGGAGATCTGATGGCGAAGCTTGGTCAGGCGGAGGCCGCCGAACGGCAGTATCGATTAGCGGAAGCGGCGTGGCGAACGGATGCACCGGAGCCGTCGCGTCTTGCGCGCTTCCTCGCCGAGCACGGCCGTCGCCTTGATGAGGCGATCGTTCTTGGCGAGCAGGCCCGCATCGATCGGAACGACATTTTCACCGCCGACGCGTTGGCCTGGGCGTATTTCCAGACTGGCCAGATCGACAAGGCGAAGTCGA
This sequence comes from Acidobacteriota bacterium, assembly GCA_046765795.1. Taxonomy (GTDB): domain Bacteria; phylum Acidobacteriota; class Vicinamibacteria; order Vicinamibacterales; family UBA2999; genus Gp6-AA40. The sequence goes on from JBKPRH010000379.1 coordinate 13,010, forward strand.
TGATGGTACTCGCACTTCGCACCGGAACACTTGACCGCGCCATTCGCGCCCACGCCGCAGCGATCTCTCGCGCTAGCCAAGGTAGTGTCCGGCTTCCTTGGCCGCCGGAGCGCGAAGCGCGAAGGCGGCAGCCGGACCAGGGATGGCAGGCGCGACGATGAACAACGCGCATGGTGGTGGAGTCCTGTTCGCGCTTCTCGTGCTGAGTGGACCTGCGGTAGATGCTCACACGTTGGCTGGCACCATCGTGTCGGTGGGCGCCAGTCGAGATCACGAGGTGAACATCACGATTGCCGCGGAGGCCGATCCACTGATTGCAAAGCTCGAGGCGCTCGCCGACGTTTCCGCATCTGAGCCGCCGACAACCGCTCGCGATCGTCGCGACCGAATCGCCTCGATGTTTTCCACACTGCGCGCGCACATCGATGCGCGCGTGTCCGGTTCGCCGCTCATCCTCGATCTCCATGACGTCGTCGTCGATGAGACGGCGCAAACTGAAATCCACGTGACTGCCAAGATGCCGACCGGCCAATCGATGTTCACGTGGCAATGCACGTTCATCTTCGGCGCCTATCAGCTCTCAACGCGAAGCGGCAGCGATGCCGAAGCGATCGAATGGCTTCAGGGCCCGCAGACAAGTAAGCCCGTCGCGCTTCGAGGATCACGGCCGGGCGGCAACCGAGTCGCCGCCGGCCTCGCGATGGCGGCATTCACGGTTTACATCATCGGCCGCCGCACAGTCGTAGTGTCCGGCTTAAGCCGGACCAACGTCATCGGATAGCCAAGGGATAGTTCTTGAAGATCTTCTCGGCCGCCTTATTGATGTTCTTCTCCTTCTTCTCGGGGCTGGCCTTCGCATCGAGCTCTTTCGTCACCAACCCGCGCCAGACGAGATTTCTCGTCTGTGCGTCCATCATGTCAATGGCCAGTGTGCCGACGACGATCTGTCGAAGTCGTAGGTCACGCTCTGCGCACAGAGAATCGTCCCGAACATCGCCAGGCCGGCCATCGTTGCAAACGTCGCGATCCGCATCGTCATCTCCTTACCGGGGCTACATCCCGGCTTCGTGGACGTGGATGGCAAGCGCAAGGCCGTGTCGAGTGCGTGGCGCGCGATCGACAGAACCATCAGGCGGTCAACGCGTTGCGGAAGAAACGTGGTCCTACGGCCGGGGTCGCGAGGGCGGACATCACGGCGACACGCGGACAGTTGTCCGAAAGCGAGCAGGCGGAAGGCGATACTCTGGAGAGGGTCGCCTCGAGGCGGCCCTACGTCGCACGCGATGCCGGACCATCTCGCCGGGCAGGTCACTGCCCTTTTCCTGTACGAAGCCGCCGAGGTCATCGATCTGCCGCGGGTGAGGACGCTGATTGCGCCCACCGAGCAGGCCCGGCTCAGTCCGAAAGCGACGACTCCGTCGTATGTGCAGTATCGCCAGCCGCCGATCACGATCGATGGCGAGGCCATCGGGCTGGGCGACGCACTTGGCTTTCGCGTCCGCTTCAAGCTCTATGACTACGGGGTCATCTCAGTGGCGCTGTCGCGTCCCTTGCCATCGACATGGCCTGAGCTCATCGAACGGGCACTGACCTGGCAGGACGATCCGCAAATTGCGTCAGCGGCGGAGACACTGTGTCGCAATCTCGTGAATCGCGTGTCAGCCGCGATGACCGCGATGCGGGCGCAGTTCGTCACGGAAGACTATCTCGTGTACACGGTGACCTCAGGACCTGGTGCGATGACGGCAGATACGGTGCTCGAGCAGCATGGACACGACATCGCCAGGCTGTTGCGCGGCGAGCGCGAAAATCTGAGCCGTCAGGAGCGGGATGAAGTCTTGCGCCAGCGTCTCTCCTACTTCGAGTGCGATCTCGTCGTCTCGACGTGGAATGCGTCGTTCGTGTATGACACCGAGAGCGGCGGCCACGCGGCCGTCGAGATCCTCGAGTTCGTCAATTCACAACTCGTCGAGTTTCGCTATTACGACGAGCTGCTCGATCGCGAACTCGAGCGAATCTATGCGGACCTGCAGCGCCCAGGCTGGTTCAAAGGCTGGTTTGGTCGCCGCTACACGCGCTCGGCACAGCAGGTCCACGCGCTCTTCATCGACGTCAACGAGCTCACCGATCGGACCGAGAACGCACTGAAGTTCGCCGGTGACGTCTACACCGCCCGCTTGTTTACGCTTGCCGGCCAGCGGGTCGGCCTCGACCACTGGAAGGCGAACGTCCGCGACAAGCTCAAAACGCTCGACGACATCTATCGGTTTGCCGTCGAGCAGACAGCGATGGCACGCGGTGAAACGCTCGAAATCATGATCGTGTTGATCCTGATCTTCGAGCTCGTGCTGTTCTTTATGGGAATTATGAAATAGGCGGAGCGCCCGCGTGGATCTGGTCCACCAGTTGACGCCACTGCGCGATGATCTGCGGATTCGCTTCGAGCAGCTCTGCACCGCACGAGATTGAACCAAGCGCTGTGTATCGCGACCACACCGGCTTCGCGCGGAAGATACCGTCGAATCCAGGAATCGCCATTCGTAACTTGGCGGGAATCGTTTCGGCCGGCGGCAACTCCAGCCGAATGCCGCCATAGCTGATGTCGATCACACGCGCCGACCGTCGTGCGACGTGGAAGACCAATCCTTTGATCGGCTGCTTGCGCGGCCAACGGCGCTGCGGACCACTCTCGTTGAGCACTTTCGAGATCTGCTCGGAGATCACCGACAGGTTCAACGGCCCACCAAGATACACCGCTCCTTGCCGCTCGGCGTCCACGGCGACGACTGGATCGTGAACACGATCGAGAAGAATCGACCGCATCTTCGGGCGCGAGCTCTGGCTCCGAATGATCAGATGTAGACCGTTGAAACCACCAAGACGAACGTCGGTGATCAACAGGTCAGGCGCGATCTGATCCAGCTTGCGGATCGCCGGTTCGAAGCCGGGCGCAAAGACAATCTCGTGGCCGCTGTCTTTCAGCAGCCCCATCACAGGCGAGGTCTCGGACCTCATGGCGACAACAAGGATCTGAGCCATGCTAGGTGTCTGTGGCCTTGGGGGGTTTTCTTACTGCCGAGCAAGTGATGTAC
>JBKPRH010000380.1:0-12596 GCA_046765795.1 Acidobacteriota bacterium
CGAGTCGCGTCAACGGACGCGTTCCGGAGAGAGGCTCTCAGATCTATCCGCTATCGGCGCGGGCGATGCAACCTCGTGCTCAGGTGCAGCTGGGCCTTAGGAGGGTTAGGGTCGGCTCGCCGCGAGCCCGTATACAACGGGTAAGTAGAGGAAGACGATGTTCAGGGCGTGATAGCCGATGCGGCGAGCAGTACTTGTCAGGTATGGCCGCATGTCGAAGACGAATGTCGCGACGAGCAGCCGCAGCGTCCAGAAGACCGCAAGGAAGACGCATAGCGCTCGAGCCAGCATGCTGCCGGACGCTAATGTCTCCGCGAAGATGATCGTGATCACGCTGAAGCCGACGAGACAGAGCGCGATGAACGAGTAATAGACCCAGAACAACTGCCGGATGAACGCGGGCAGTGCGGCGAGATGCGCTCGCACGTTCACGACCTTTGGCATCATCAGGCCGGCGCTCATGAGTCCGAGGTGCATCACACCGGCGACTTGCAGCAGCAACGTCAGATTGATTGGCATCACTCCCTCCGGGTCCGGGCACCGAAGCGCAACTCGCGAAGGCGGCCGGACACTACACGGCTCCAATCACGCCGAGCATCGGCAAGATAACGTTGTGAACAAACGGCGGCGGGAACAACCAGAACGCGGGACCCGCCGTGATCAGCACCGTGAACACCCAGCCTCGCCAGCCGTGGCCGAGACCGAGCCAGCGCCCTGGGCCGGATCGTTCGCCGACGACGCCAAGCCCTTGCAACACGAAGTAGCCTGTGGGCAATCCGTGACCACCGCCGGCCGGCACCGAGATCACCAGGTCATGAATCAGTCCTGACACCAGGAACGTCGTCAGCATCGCGCCGACGGCGCCCATCGATGGTCGCAGCGGCTTGAACGTGAACCGGCTCGCGAGTTCGTGAAATCCGGTATTCCATCGGCGTCCCCAGAACTCGCCGAGCGACGTCGCGCGCAGTGGACTGCGCATCAGCGGAACAGCATTGACGCCGGCGTGCCGCCATGCGAGCGAGAGCAGATGAAAGAGGCCGAAGTGCAGCATGAAGATCGCGCCGACCATCCCGATCCATCCGGTCACCAGCGGAAAGTCCGGCCACGCCCACCGCGCGACGACGAACGTAAGGACAACGCCGACCAGCACCTTCAGTCCGGCGAACGTCCATTCACGACGCGAGTCCGGCTCAGGAGTGGCGTCGCCACGCGACGCGAATGCGCTCGCGTCCATCCCTGGCCAGGCAAGCAGGTAGCCAAAAATTCTGCGTCGATCGCCGTTGACGAACTGGGTGCGAGCCTGCCAGTACGTCGCCCACTTGCAGACGCCGTACATCGCGAACGCGATCGTCCACATCACGACCCAACGCGGCATACTTCACCTCGCCGACGCGGTGGCCGAAGACCCCGCTCTACGTGGAACCACACACGCGCCGTTCAGGCAGTGTCGATTGCGCGCCAACCAGCGATACCCTGCGCGGAGCACCGCCATCGCGCCGGGCACGCGGCTCAATGCCCAGAGCGGCCACGCCCACCAGATTCGCCGCGCGATCGCGACGAGAGCCGACGCCCCGCCACACACGGCACCGTTATCGAGACGCACCCGCATCTCGTCGAGCAGGTGTTCTTCGGAGACGCCGAGCAATCGAGCGGCGCCTGGTGCCTGCAGCGGAACGAAGATGAACCGGCGCCGAGCGAGCGTGCGCCCGAAGCGGCGCAGCATGCCGCGACAGAACTGGCACTCGTCGTCGTAATAGATGGCGGCCATCACTCACCTCGACGCGCGTGAGGGCGTGTCATGACGTACTCAGCCCCAGTGCTTTGAGGACCTTGTCTCCAGCCTTCATGAACTTGATGATGGCGGCCGGCGTCCAACGCCTGACCTGTCCGTAGAAAGTGGTCGTCGTCTCGAAGAACCCGTAGAGCTCCTTAAGACGCGCCTCCGTGTATTCGTCGGTCGCCTTGTCCTTCTCCGCTTCGGCAATGCACTCACGCAGCATGTGCATCGTCGGGTCGAACTCGCGCTTCTTCCTCTCGTCCATCACGATGCGAAACATCTCCCACACGTCTTTCAGACTTTCGAAGTGATCGCGCTTGTCACCTAACACGTGCACCAAGCGAACGATGCCCCAGCCCTGCAGCTCCTTGATGCTGGTGCTCACGTTCGAACGCGCGACCTCGAGCGCCTCGACGATGTCGTCAGCGTTCAGCGGCTGCGGCGAGATGTAGAGCAGCGCGTGGACTTGCGCCACGGTCCGGTTGACACCCCACCGGGTGCCCATCTCCCCCCAATGGAGGATGAATTTGCGCTGAACCGCGGATAGCTCACTGACGGGGACGTGTTTGCTCATATCCAGTGATTTCTGTAATTTCTGTTAATACAGAATATACCGAAACTCGTCGGCAGTCAACGGCTCAGTTTCCGCGCAATTTCTCAGGTTTTGCGATGGGTCCGCGTGCCTGTTTTGCGGGTCGAGCCGGCGCTTTTCAAATACAGTTTTCTGAATTTCGTCCAATTGTCTGTAGAACGCCGCCGTTCGCGTACGCGTTGCCCACCGCGCGATGGATCCTCGTCCCTCGCGAACAACGACTCGTCCCTCGTCCCTCCGGCACGGTTCTCTCCTATCAGCACTCGTTGGTGACAACGGTTTAACAAGGACGGCGTTGTGGGAACGCCGAGCAAGGAGAAGGGGACGATGGCGAGACGCATCACCGCGTTTCTAGTGGGGCTCCTCCTGGTGAGCGCAGGGGCAGGAGCGCAGGAACGCTTCGGCAGCCTCGCGGGCACTGTGACCGACACGACCAAAGCGGCCGTGCCGGGCGCAACGGTGACGGCAACAAACACGGCGACCAACGCGCAGCGCGTCGTGGTCACCGGAGCTGACGGGTCGTACCGCGTACCCGATCTCGATCCGGGCCGCTACTCTGTGACGATTGAGCTCCAGTCCTTTCAGAAGGTCGTCGTCGACGATGCGATCGTCCTGCTCGGACGAACGCTGACTGTTGACGCCGAACTCAGACCCGGTGTGCTGACCGAAGTGGTGAGCGTCACCGGCGAGGCGACGAGGACGATCGACCTGGGGAGCGTGACGCTCTCCCACAACGTGACGTCCGAGGAGTTCGACCGCCTGCCGAAAGGCCGCAGCTTCCAGAGCATCGCGATGGCGGCGCCGGGTGTGAATTCTGGCGAGATCGAAGGCGGCTTCCAGGTCAATGGCGCGAGCAGCGCCGAGAACGTGTTCACCGTGGACGGCGTCGCGACCAACAGCTTGATCTACGGCAGCTCGCGGCAGAACACCGTGTTCGAGTACCTGCAGGAAGTGCAGGTGAAGACCGGCGGCATCGACGCCGAATACGGCGGTGCGCTGGGTGGCGTGATTAGCGCGGTGACCAAGTCGGGCGGCAATACCTTCACCGGTGAGGCCCACTACTACTACATCGGCAACGCGCTCGGCTCCGGGCCGGTGAAGCGACTCGTGCTCGACCCGGTGGACTTCAACACCGTCGGCTACTTCGAGGACGACAAGCCGGTGAACAACCAGAACGAATTCGGTGGTTCGCTGGGCGGCCCGATCGTGAGAAATCGCTTGTTCTTCTTCGGATCGATTTCGCCACGCGTCGTCCGCCGAACGAATGACTACCAGTTCTCGAACGGCACCGAGCCAGGATCGATCGATCAGGAACAGACGGCGTGGCAGGGATTCGGAAAGCTCACCTATGCGACCGGCCGCGTGCATGCGAATGGGAGTCTGCTGATGACGCCGACACGGTCGACGGGTCGCATGCCGGCGTATGACTCGACAGGCACGAACTTCCTCACGACGTCGAGCGCCGCCAACGATGCGAATCGCACCCGCGGCTTCAACCTCGATCAGAACAACATCAGTGGCAACGTTGACGTGACGGTCGGCAACAACGGATATCTGAGCACGCGCGGCGGCTACTTCTACGACAGCTACAAGGACACCGGTGTGCCCTCGACGACGAGCTACACGTATCAGACGTCGAACATCGGCATGGCCGGGATCCCGGCGAGTCTGCAGGGTCCGGTCAACACGGCGAACACCGCGCGCATTCAGATCAGCAACTTCGATACGACCAAGCAGGGCTACATCCAGCTCGATTACAACCACGCGCTCAAGGGTGGCCACTTGATCAAGGGCGGATGGGGCGTGCGGCGTTCAGTGAACGATGTGGACGTGGCCTACCCCGGTGGGTATGTCTATCTGTATTGGGGCCAGGCGTTCCGCAGCACGGCGACGGGACAAACCGGCACCGGCACCTATGGCTACTACCGCGTGGACGATCTCGGGACGCGCGGGCGCGTCCAGGCCAACATCCAGAACCTCTATATCCAGGACACGTGGGCTGTCGGCCCGCGCCTGACGGTCACCGGCGGACTCCGCACGGAGAACGAGAAGATCCCGACGTTCAGACCCGACATCGCGAAATACGCGTTCCAGTTCGGGTTCGCCGACAAGCTCGCGCCACGGGTCGGTGCGACGTATGACGTACGCGGCGACGGCCGGATGAAAGCGTTCGCGAGCTGGGGACGCTACTACGACTGGACGAAGTACGAGATCGCGCGAGGCTCGTTCGGCGGCGACGTGTGGCACATCTTCTACCGTTCGCTCGACACGCTCGACATCGGCAGTCTGAATCTGAACAACATGCCCGGCCAGGATCTGTGGGGTAGCTCCACTGGCTTCCGGGATCTGCGGGCAACAGCGATCCACAACACCGATCCGAACATCAAGCCGATGTTCCAGGACAGCTTCAACGCCGGCGTCGACCAGCAGTTCGGGGGCACCATGGCGCTGGGCATCCACTACATCCACAACAACCTTGGCCGCACGATCGAGGACATGGGCGCGCTCGTCAACGGCGACAGCGTCTATGTGATCGGCAACCCCGGTGAAGGCCAGAACACCATCACACCCTCGTCGTATCCGGCGACGGCCAACTTCGCGACACCGAAACCGAAGCGGCAATACGACGCGCTCGAGGTCAGCTTCGAACGGCGCTTCTCGAAGAACTGGTTCGGCAGCGCGAACTACACGCTGAGCCGCCTCTATGGCAACTACTCCGGGCTGGCCAACTCCGACGAGATCCAGACACCAACGACAGGCATCACGTCGAAGACGGCGCAGCAGCAGGAAGGCAGCATCGCGCGTCAGGGCAGCAACTCGCACACCGGTTGGGACATCGACGAGATCCTGTGGGACGCCCACGGCAATCTCGACGTGCTGGGCCGGCTCCCCACCGATCGTCCACACGTCGTGAAGCTGTATGGCGCCTATCAGTTCGGGATGGGCACACAGATCGGCGCGTTCTTCTACGGCGGCAGCGGGACGCCGATCAGCACGCAGGTCGTTGGACAGGATCAGTACGCGCCGCTCGTGAACGGCCGCGGCGACATGGGCCGAACGCCGGTTCTGACGCGCACGGATCTGCTCCTCTCACACGAACTGTCACTGGCCGATCGCAAGCGGCTGCGGCTCGAGTTGAATGTGCAGAACATCTTCAACCAGAAGACGGCGACGCACATCTTCAACTATCTGAACAAGGGCGCTCCGGCCGGTGGCCAGACGCGTCCGGCGAACGCGATCGACTTCTCGGACGTGAACCTTGCGGCGGGTTATGACTACAACGCCCTGATCCTGGCGACGCAGGAAGGCCGCATCTCGTACGACCCGCGCTATAACCAGGAGGATCTGTTCAACCCTGGACTGCAGGGCCAGTTCAGCGTCAAGTTCATCTTCTAGTCGTTCGGGTCGTTCGGATCTTTCGTAACGTTCGGATCGTTCTTTCGTGAACGACCCGAACGACTCGAACGATTCGAACGCCCGAACGATTCGAACGCCCGAACGATTCGAACGCCCGAACGATCCGAACGATCCGAACGATCCGAACGACCCGAACGATCCGAACGATCCGAACGATCCGAACGATCCGAACGATCCGAACGATCCGAACGATCCGAACGATCCGAACGTTCTACTCGCCCATCAACTGGACCGCGACCTCGCGCGTGCGGGGTCGCGTGTCGAACTCGATCAGCACGATCTGCTGCCACGTTCCGATCAGCAGACGGCCAGCTTCGAAGGGGATCGAGAGGGACGGTCCGAGCATCGCCGCGCGGACGTGGCTCGATCCATTGTCATCGCCCCATCGAAGATGATGCTCGTACTCGCCGTTCTTCGGCGCGAGCTGCTCCCACACCCGGTTCAGATCCGCGACGGCGCCAGGCTCGAACTCAATCGTCGTGATACCTGCTGTTGATCCGATCACGGCAATCGTCGCCAGGCCAGACTTGAGCGTGGATGCGTGGAGCGTGCGCGCCACGATCGCGGTCAGATCGCGCACGTCGCCCTGCCCCGTCGTCTCCACTTGATGCATCGTCAAATCGACCATCGTGATGAAACACCTCAGCCGCAGGAATGTCAGCGGCCCTTACGCATACGAAACGCGGTCATGTGCATTTTGTACCCACCCGCCGCTAAGTCCGCATCGATAGAGGCGTTGGCAAGGGGCGCGGATTTCGCAGTAGCCAGTCCGGTTGTTCACCGCGGTTTCCTACAGCGCGGTGCAGGAGGGTACGAATGCATATCTGGACCGAGTTCAAGAACACGATTCTGCCCTGGCTGCTGGCCAGTGCAGTCGTCGCGTTCATGATCGCTGAGCATCGCCGGACGACCGGCGCGCTGCTCGACGCGAACAATCGTCTGGCCAATGCCGTGGAACAGCAGGGCAAAGCGCTTGACGGTGTCCGGTCGCTCCTCGCCTCGCAAGGCTATACGCTGCCCCCTTTAAGCAAACCGCAGTGATCAGCGGGCTGCGGGTGCCGGTGCACCTGACAACCCGAGAATCATTGCGGATGTTTGACCTCGCTGACATCTGGGCCGCACGCACCGGTACTGACGTGCGTCTCGTGTCGGCGAATGACCACGTGCACAGCAGGGGGTCGGCGCACTACGAGGGCAAGGCACTCGACTTTCAGTCGTCGGATAACGACTCGTTGTCAGCCTTGTTCCGTCAAGCCGGCTATCGCGTGCTGTGGAGAGTGCCCGGGCATTACGGGCACGTCCACGTGGAAGAGGCAGACGGACGACCATCGCCTTCACCCGTTCCCTGGAACGAGGTGGTGCGTCATGCCTCGGCCAAGCGGCCGCGGGCAAATTCGCGCGTCGGCGGTTAGTCCCACCATCACACGGCCGCGTCACACGCGCGGTCGTGTGACTCCTTCATCCGATCGTCCCGCGGCACAGGCATAATGTGCCGCATGAAAATTCGCCGACACATGTTCTGGGGCGCCGCGCTGCTGATGCTGATCGCGAGCGCTGTTCTCGGGTACGCACAATCCACCGCCACCCTGCCGTCCGATCTCGATGCGGATTCACGGGCACGTCTGCCGTACCTCAAACGTACGGACATGGACGAAGCCAACCAGAAGATCTACGACACACTACCTGGCCGCGGTCAGGACGGCGTGCTGCGCGGTCCGCTCGCGTTTGCGGCCTACAATCCCGGCGTCGCAAAAGCGCTGTTCGATTTGCACAACGCCGCCGTCGCCGGCGCACTCGATCCGCATGTGCGCGAGCTGGCGATTCTGCTCGCGTGCCGCGAGACGAACTACAGTCTGGAATGGAATGCCCACGAGCCCGCGGCGCTGAAGGCGGGCGTCGATCGCAAGACGATCGACGTCGTGCGGAAGAACATGGCGCTGACCAGCGTCGATGAACGGGACGCGGCGGTGATTCGTTTCGGCCGCCAGCTCTTTCACGACAACAGGATGGATACGGCGACGTTCGCCAAGGCCGTCCGCCTGTTTGGCAAGAAGGGCGCGATGGATCTCGTGGCGGTCATGAGCACGTACGCCGTCAGCGGCTTCTATGCCACCGCCGTAGACGAGCACATGCCTGCGGGAAAACCGGATCTGGAACGCGGTGCGCGCCCGTAGTGGCGCGCTGCGCGATCGGGTGTTCTCAGTTGGCCGGCCGACGCCTGCCCGTCAGCTCGTCGACTGAGATTCCTGCGCCCGACGCTGCATTTCGGCCTGGCCGCGAAGGATGGAGCACCAGTCCTTATGCTCGGCCACAGGCATTCCGCACTCAACGCAGACGCGCACGCGCGGCTTCGGCGGCTCGTCTTTCCCCAACAATCGTTTCAGAAATGACACCCGAACCTCCCCTGCCGAATCCCACGCATTGATACGTTGGACGGCAGGGTGAGGTTCATGGTTGGCTGCGCGAGGTTTTGATAGGATCGCGCCGGCGTTCGCCATGCCCGTACGAATCGCCACGATCGCGGTCCTGCTCACCCTGACGGCCGTCTCTGCCGTCGCCGATCGGTCCTACACCGACCCACCTCGCGGGTCTCACTGCGACTGCAACGGCGGGCTCTGTCCTCTCGATGCCAATGGCCGCAAGTGTTCGTGCGGATGCGCGACGCGAGCGGACGTGCAAGCCCCGGCGCGACTCGCGGCACTGACTGAAACGACGTGCACCGATGGATTCGCCGGCCTGTATCCGTGCCGCGACGTCGACCTGCTGTCGTACCTGTCGCACGCCGAGATGGGCAGCGGCAGCGGCAACGACATCTGGGGCTGGACCGATCCCGAGACCGGACGCGAGTACGCGTTGGTTGGAGAATCCAGCGGCACGGCGTTCGTGGACATCTCCAATCCGAGCCAGCCACTCTACCTGGGCACCCTCCCGACCCACACCACACCGTCGGCCTGGCGCGGCATCAAGGTCTTCGCCAATCACGCCTTCGTCGTCAGCGAAGCGGTCGACTACGGCATGCAGGTCTTCGACCTGACACAGTTGCGCACCGTCACAGCGCCGCCGGTGACGTTCAACGAAACCGCGCACTATGCGGGCTTTGGCTCCACACACACGATCGCGCTGAACACACGCACCGGGTTCGCGTACGCCGTCGGGACGCGCACCTGCGAAGGCGGTCTGCATGTGGTCGATGTACGGACGCCGGGCGCGCCACGCGCCGCCGGCTGCTTCAGTCTCGACGGCTACACGCACGAGACGCAATGCGTGGTCTACGCGGGGCCCGACACGATTTATCGCGAGCGCGAGATCTGTCTCAACTCGAACGAGGACACGCTGACCATCGTCGATGCCACCGACAAGCTTGAACAAGTGCAGCTCTCACGGACGGGATACGGCGGCAGCGCGTACACGCACCAGGGATGGCTGACCGAAGATCAACGGTTCTTCTTTGTCAACGATGAAGGCGACGAGCAGGCCTTCAAGCACCGCACCAGGACGTGGATCTGGGACGTGTCCGACCTCGACGCCCCTGTGCTCCTGACGTATTACGACGGCCCGACGCCCTCAATCGATCACAACCTGTATGTGCGCGGCAATCTGGTGTACGAATCGAACTACCGAAGCGGGCTGCGCGTGCTCGACGCCAGCGAGGTCGCGCACGGTGCGCTGCGTGAGCTCGGGTTCTTCGACATCTTTCCCTCGGACGACAATCCAAACTTCAACGGCGCCTGGACGTCGTACCCGTTCTTCTCCAGCGGCGCGGTTGTCGTCAATGGCATCGAACAAGGCCTGTTCGTCGTGCGGCCGCGGATGACGCCTTCCGGTCTGCGGTCTGGTCTGTCCTTCACCATCAGCGGGCCGGGCACAGCGTCAGTCAACGAGGATGCGGTGTTCGTCCTCAGAATCTCAAACAACGGCCCCGATCGACGATCGCAGATCCGCCTGCAAGAGATGCCGCCATCGACTGCGCAACTCGTATCGGCGCGCACGACTCAGGGCGTGTGCTCGGTGACGGCTATTGTGAGTTGTGAGCTAGGCAGCCTTGCACCCGGCTCTGATGCGTTCGTCATCGTGACGATGCGTTCGACGATCGAAGGCGATCTGATCAGCACAGCAGGGGTGACCGGCAGTTCCGACGATCGCCTGCATGTCGACAGCCTTTTGACGGACACGACCACGCGCGTCGTTCGTCATCCACTCACATTGACACTGCGGCGGCCGGCGGGCGACACGCTCTTCCGGCTCGGACGCAACAACACCGTGCAGTGGACGATGCGCGGTGTCGCGGGCGGCGTGGCTATCGACCTGTCTCGTGATGATGGGGCGACGTGGACGAGAATCAGCGATGAAGCCGAGAACACCGGTTTCTTCGATTGGACCGGCAGCGGTGTGGTGTCATCGCGAGCGAGGGTCCGCGTCACGAGCGTCGCGAATCCCGGGTTGACACAGACCTCGTCGAGTTTTTCGATCGTCCGCTAACCACTCACCACGAACCACCAACCACCAACCTACTTGAGAGCCGCTGTCACCGTCGCACGTGCGCGAATTTCCATCTGTCCCGCCGAGATCGGCGGCGCCGCGTCCGCGACAGTCGCCTGGGCTGCCTGACGCATCATCCGCACCGGCATCGGCGGCACTTCGACACCGGCCTCTTCAACGCGCAGGATCCGATCGACAATGCGGCCCGCGCCCGCGGCGGCGGCGTCAGCCTTCGCGCGCGCGTCGAGAACCGCCAAGCGCAATGCCTCGCGTTCGAGCTTCGCCTGGTCCTTGAGATCGAATCGAATACCGCCCAACGCCGTTGCGCCTGCGCCGGCGGCGATCTCGAGGAACTCGCCGACGCGATCGATCGCATCCACGCGCACCTCAATGGTGTTCCGCGCGACGTAGCCACGGCCCACGCGCTTGCCATTGACGAAGTCCCATTCGTACTGCACGTCGTAGCCGATGGTGCGAATCGCTTCGGTCGCGATGCCGGCCGCGCGCAGTTTGTCCTGCACTGGTCGCATCGCTTCGGCATTCAGCCGCTGCGCCTCGCGCGGACTCGACGCGCGCGACTCGGCACTGACGGTGATCCATGCGCGATCGGGAACGGCGAAGACGATGCCCTGACCCGATGCAACGACCGCCGGCTCGGCAGGAGTTGGTGGCTGCTGCGCAGCGGCGGCCGAGGTCAAGGTCGGCAGCAACGCAAGGAAGAGGATCTGTCTCACGATTCGCTCCTCATCGATTCTGACGCGAAACGTTCGGTCCAGGTAGACATTTCCCAGCGACGTGCTGGCGAACCGCTTGCTTCCATCGTATGCATGATCGCTCGCTCGACTGCCATCGCCGCTGCCCTTTGCACCTTGCTCAGTCAGGGATCGTTCGCCCAGGTGACATCGAGTCCGCCACAACAATCGACGAGCGATACCTCGGTCCCGATCTACCGCATCACCGTTGTTGGACGCACGACGGCCGCGATCAACTATCGCAGTCGCGGCGATACCAAGATCGGTCTGGCCGGCACGGCGCTGCTGCCGGGCGCGCGTGGCATCGCGGAAATGTCCGCCAAGAAGGGTCATATCGAAATCGACGCGCGGTTCAGCGGTCTGCAGCCGGCGACGCACTTCGGCAATGAGTACCTCACGTACGTGTTGTGGGCCATCACGCCGGAAGGCCGGCCCAGGAATCTCGGTGAAGTCCAGCTCACTGGTGACAACGTCCGCAAGGAGGTCACAACCGAATTGCAAGCCTTCGCACTCGTCGTCACCGCGGAACCATATTTCGCCGTAACTCAACCCAGCGATCTCGTCGTGATGGAAAACAGCGTACGCCCAGATACCCGCGGCAGGATAGACACAGTGCAAGCGACATACGAATTGTTGGCGCGTGGGTCGTACTTGATGAATCGTCCGTCCGATTTCATCACCAAGCCCCTCGAGCCCGGGATACCGACCGATCTCGCCGAAGCGCGCAATGCCGTTGAACTTGCCCGCCTCGCCGGCGCGCATCGCTACGCCGCAGACGCGTTCACTAAGGCGACGCGTCTGCTGGCCGAAGCGGAGATCGCTCGCGAGAAAGGTCAGTCCAAAGACGACGTGATCGCATCCGCGCGTCAGTCGGCGCAGACGTCGGAGGATGCGCGGCTCATTGCGGTGAAGCGGCAAGAGGAGGAATTCCTCGTCCAGCAGAAGGCCCTTGCCGAGGACCGAGGGCGACAGGCCCTCGACGAGCGTCAACGCGCCGAACGCGAGGCGCAGAATGCTGCCGCTGCGAAGGCCGAGGCCGAACGTGAACGCGACGACGTGACACGTGCCCGCGATGAATTGCAGCAGGCCCGGCTCGAGACGCTCAAAGCGCGAGCCGCATTCGCCGTCGCTGAGCAGGAAAAAAACGCGCTCCGGGAGCACCTGCGTGAACAGCTGAATGTGTTTCTCGAGACACGCGAATCAGCACGCGGTCTGATCATGATGGTCCCCGACGTGCTATTCGTGACGGCGAGCGCACGTCTCACCGGCGTCGCTCGCGAGCGGCTCGCCCGCGTGTCAGGCATTCTCGCCGCGCAACCGGATCTCCATGTCGCGATCGAGGGCCACACCGATAACGTCGGCGACGACGAGCGAAATCAGCGACTCTCGGAACGCCGAGCCCAAGAAGTCCTCGCCTATCTCGTGCAGCAGAAGATTCCCCCCGACTCGATGAATGTGTCCGCGTTCGGGGAAACCCGGCCGATTGCGTCCAACGACACGGCAGAGGGTCGGCAGCAGAACCGTCGCGTCGAGCTCGTCGTCAGTGGCGAGTCAATCGGCGTCTCAGGTAGCCAAGGTT
>JBKPRH010000381.1:0-15072 GCA_046765795.1 Acidobacteriota bacterium
GTCTTGAACGGCGGTGAGATGGTCGTCAGCAACACGACAGTTGCCTCGAATGTCGCGTCGTTCCAATCTGCTGACTGGCCTGGCGGTTGGGGCGGAGGCTTTTACGTGGACAAGTCATCTAAGGCCTCGCTCGTCCACGCCACAGTCGTCCTCAACACCGCTCGATTCGCCGCCGGCATTGCGTCGAACAATACGGTCACCGTCCTCGCCTCTCTGCTGTCGGGCAACCTCGGCGCGATCAAAGCCGGCGAGTGCGGCGGGACAGGCCGCATCGAATCCAAAGGCTGGAATCTGTTGATGGAACTGGGTGAATGCCGATTCATGTCGCGTGCAGGCGACTTGTTGGGCGCGTCACCCCGCCTTGGCCCGCCTGGTCTTTACGGCGGCACCTGGAACACCGTTCCACTGCGGGCTGGCAGTCCGGCGATCGACCGCATCCCGCTCGAGTTCTGTTCCGGCGGGCTCGATCAGCGGCTCAAGCCGCGGCCGGCCAATGGCAATTGCGACGTGGGCGCCTTCGAGCGGCAACCAGACGACGTCATGCGATAAGGAAATCGACGATTGACGAGGTGCGATTGACGAATTGATTGACCCGGTAATTCCAATCCGTCAATCGTCAATCGTCCATCGTCAATTCCGGCCCGTCCGTGTTATTGTCCGCGGCATCAGAACGCCCTACTACCGGACATAACACGGAGCGCTCACCATGAAGACGACTGAACCGCAGATTCCCGCCGAGGCCATCGAGGCGTACAACCTGTATATCCACGGTGAGATCGACCGGCGCTCGTTCTTTGATCGCGTCAACAAGGTCGCCGTCTCCGCAGTCGCCGCGACCGCGATGGTCGATGCGTTGATGCCGAACTACGCGGCCGCGCAGCAGGTCTCCCCCACCGATTCGCGTTTAAAGACCGAGTACGCGACGGTGCCTTCACCACAAGGCAATGGCAGCATCAAGGGGTATCTCGCGCGTCCGGCAAGCGCCGGCAGCAACAAGCTGCCCAGCATCCTCGTCGTTCACGAGAATCGCGGACTCAACCCGCACATCGAAGACGTCGCTCGTCGTCTCGCGCTCGAGAACTTCATGGCATTCGCGCCGGATGGGCTGACGTCGGTCGGCGGTTACCCCGGCGATGACGCCAAAGGTGGTGAGCTCTTCGGCAAAGTTGATCGCACGAAGATGTCCGAGGATCTGTACGCCGCAGCGGTGTGGTTGAAGTCGCGCCCAGATAGCACCGGCAAGCTCGGCGTTACGGGCTTCTGTTTCGGTGGTGGCATCGCGAACGCGCTTGCGGTGCGGATGGGGTCGGATCTTGCTGCCGCGGTGCCGTTCTACGGTGGCGCGCCTCCAGCCGCCGATGTGCCAAAGATCAAGGCTGCAGTGCTCGTGCATCACGGTGGAGAGGACACACGGCTTGTCATGGCGTGGCCGGAGTACGAGAACGCCATGAAAGCCGCGAAGGTCACGTACGAGGGTCACATCTATCCAGGCGCCGTGCACGGCTTCAACAACGATGCGACGCCGCAGCGCTACAACAAAGCCGCCGCTGACGAGGCGTGGAAGCGCACGGTTGCGTGGTTCAACAAATACGTGCGCGGGTGACGCGCAGCGAGGCGGTTATGCGTTGGATCGTTTTGACGACGCTGTTTCTGGCGGCACTCGGACATGCGATCGTGTCGGCGCAGGCCAAGCCCGCGGGCAAGACGGTGTGGGATGGCGTCTACACCGACGCGCAAGCCGAACGCGCGACGGCGACGTTCAGCTCGACCTGCTCCCGCTGTCACACGCTGGGCGCCGACGGCAATCGTCCGCTCAGCGGTGACAAGTTCTGGGAGGGCTACACGCAGAAAACCGTCGCCGACCTGTTGGCATTCGTCAGCAAGAACATGCCGAACGGTCAGGGCGGCACACTCTCTGCGGGGACCTACAACGACCTCGTGGCGCTGATCCTCAAGTCGAACGGCTTCCCAGCCGGTACGACCGAGGTCACCCCCGATACTGTGACCGGCGTCCAGATCATTCCGAAGGACGGACCGGGAGAGCTGCCGGCCAATACGCTCGTGCGCATCGTCGGCTGCCTCGCACCGAAGAGCGGCAGCGATTGGACACTGACGAACGCGACGGATCCCGAGCGCACCGACAAGACAACGGTCGGTCCTGAGGACGCGACGCGTTCGCTGGGCACGAAGACGACCGCGCTGAAGTTCGTGCTCAGTCGGCTCGACCAGCACGTCGGCAAGCGAATGTCGGTGACCGGCCTGTTGCTCGGCAAGGGCGGCGTGGACGGCCTCAACGTCTCGACGATCAACCGTGTTGGCGAAACCTGCCCCTAAGCCTGTCCGCCGGGGCGGGCCGCGAAGACGGATTGACTGTTTTTTGAGCAATTCGGTATAGGTTCGCTACATATGTATGGGGGGCTTTCGGGCCCCCTCCCGGGTTAAAATTTCCCAGTCAAACACGTCGCGCGTGTGGGGTTGGTCGCTCGACTTTTAGTCAGTGAGGTGGGGCCAAGATGCGCACCCAGCGGACTTCCACGTTTCTCCTGTCATTCCTTTTCGGCGTTCTGATCTTCAGCGTCATCGGTTTCGCTGCCGGTGAGAGTCTGCTCGTGGACGCCGCCAAGCGTCACGACACCACAGCGGTTCGCGGGCTGATTGCCAAGCGCGCCAACGTGAACGAGACGTCGCGAGACGGATCGACCGCGCTCCTGTGGGCGGCCTATCACTCGGACGTCGCAATGGCGCGCGCGCTGATCACCGCCGGCGCGAATCCGAATCTCGCGAACAAGTACGGCATCACGCCGCTGCTCCAGGCGAGCCGAACCGGTGCTGACGAAGTCGTCCAGGCGCTGCTGCGTGCCGGTGCCGATCCGGCGCTCGCACATCCAGAAGGCGAAACGGCGCTGATGGCCGCGTCCTTCGCGGGCAGTCTTCCGACCGTGCGTCTGCTGCTCGAAGCGAATGCAGACGTGAACGCGGTGGACAGCTATCAGAAGCAGACCGCGCTGATGCGCGCCGCGGCCGAAGGTCACACCGAGGTCATTCAGGCGCTGCTCGACGCGAAGGCCGATCCGAACAAGAAAGCGCACGTCACCGAACTCGAGGAACGCAAGCACGCCGATCACGCCACCGGTGGATTCACGGCGCTGATGTTCGCCGCGCGCAACGGTCACGAGGCCGCGATTCGCGCGCTGATCAAGGGCGGTGCCGATCCGAAGCTCACGAACGGAGACGGCGCGACCCCGACGATCATCGCCATCGTCAACGATCGCTTCGACCTTGCGAAAACGCTCGTGGAACTCGGAGCCGATCCGAATGACGGCTCGCTCTACTTCGCCGTCGACATGCACGATGCGACGAGCGACATGCGTGCGCGCGATGGCTCGCGCCTGCGGGCCGATCATGACAACACGCTCGGCGCGCTGGACCTCGTCAAGTTCCTGCTCGATCGCGGTGCCGATCCGAACAAGCCGTTCGTCGGCCAGTTGCACTCCTACACGCTCTGCTGCGGCGATGAAGTGAATTCGTCGCCGTTCTATCGCGCAGCCGTGGCAGCCGACGTCGAAGCGTTAAAGGCGATGATCGCCAAGGGCGCCAAGATCGAGTGGACCCCGACTGAAGTGAAAAAGCAAGGCCGCGGCGGCGCCGGACGTGGCATGAACGCCAACGTCGGAAAGACGCCCCTCATGATGGCGCTCAATGGCGGGCGTGGTGCCGCGTTTGGCGGTGGCCCGGGGTTCGATCGTCTTGGACCGCCACCGTTCCGTGAAACGTCGAATCGCGAGCCGCTCGAGGCGATCAAGGTACTCCTCGCAGCAGGCGCCGATCCCAACGCGAAGGATCCCACCGGCGCGACGATGCTGCATCAGGCGGTCACGGCACGTCAGGCTGCGATCATCCGCGAGCTCGTGGCGAAGGGCGCAAAGCTCGATGCGGTGAACAAGGACAATCTCACGCCGCTGCTCCTGGCTGAAAAGCCCGAGCCTCCGCCGCCGCCCGGCAACAACAACGATCCGAATACGTATCGTCGCAAGCGTGACTCACGTGACGATGTGATCGCTACGCTGCGCGAGCTGATGAAGCTCGGACCGAACGATCCGGCGCCGCAGCCTCCGCCGCTGACACCCGAGCAACAGAAGAAGAACGCCGACGAGAAGAAGACGGAAGAGGCGGCCCAGCAATGAAGAAGGTCCTGGTCAGCGCGGCGCTTGCTTGGGTCGGCGCCGCGATGGTGCTCGCGCAGGGGCCACAACCGGCGAAGCCGGCTGCTCCGACTGCGCCAGCTACGAAAGCGGCCGCACCGGCTGCGCAAGCGGCCGCACCTGCCGCGGCCCCTGCTCCTGTTCGTACCGCAGTAACGGTCGCCTCACCCGCTGATGCTCCGAAGTATCAGGCGATGCTCAAGCAGTACTGCTTCGCCTGCCACAGCAGCAAAGCACCGCAGCCCGGGAACGATCCGGTGAATCTCGAGGTCGCGAGTCTCGACAACCTGCTCCCGCACGCGGAGACGTGGGAGCGCGTGCTGCGCAAGTTGAGCGTGCGCGCGATGCCGCCGCAGGGCGCGCCACATCCACCCGAAGCCGAGTACGCGGCATTTACGTCGTGGCTCTCGGCGTCGCTCGATCAGGCGTGGAAAGGCAAGAGCACGCCGGGCCGCTACGTCGTTCATCGACTGAATCGCACGGAGTACGGAAACGCGATTCGCGATCTTCTCGCGCTCGACGTTGATACCAGTGAGCTCCTCCCAAGCGACGGCGCGGACTTCGGCTTCGACAACATCGCGACTTCTCTGCGGACGTCGCCGCTGCTGCTCGAGCGTTACCTCACGGCCGCGCAGCGCATCAGCACGATGGCGGTGGGCGATACCACCGTGCGTCCGGGAACGACCGAGTACCCGATCAGCCGTGAGTTCACGCAGAGCGGTCACATCGATGGTCTCCCGCTCGGCACGCGCGGCGGTACGCAGGTACGACATGTCTTTCCTGCTGATGCCGAATACAAATTGTTCGGACGTCTCGTGCGCGGTGTCGAGGAAGGCTACGCGGGCGTCGAAGGCAACGAGACGCCAGACACCTTCATCATCACGATTGACGGCGAAGAGGTGTATTCCGCGCAAGTCGGTGGACTGAAAGATCACGAGGTCCAGGCCAAGGACATGAACGAGGCCAAGGCGCTGCTCGATGCGCGCCTGACCGGCAAGGTCTTCGTTACCGCGGGTCCGCATGATGTGGGCTTCACGTGGCGCGAGCGGCCCGGACAGCGGCAGGACGTCTGGCAGCCAGCACTTCGCGACAGCCAGGAAGTGCACATGATCGGCGGCTTGGCGCGTCTCAAGACGGTCGGCGTCGAAGGTCCCTACAACGCAAAGGGTGTCAGCGCGTCGGCGAGCCGCGACAAGGTGTTCATTTGCAAGCCGGCGTCGGCCGCGGATGAAACGGCGTGCGCGCAACGGATCCTCACGAACCTCGCGCGCCGCGCATATCGCCGGCCCGTCAACGCCGAAGACGTCGCCGCCCCGATGCAGTTCTACAAGCAGGCACGCGACGCGAAGGGCGACTTCGATGCTGGTATTCGCGGCGGAGTCGCGCGGATCCTCGCCAGCACGTCGTTCCTCTATCGCATCGAGCAGGATCCAGCAGGCGTACAGGCAGGCACTGCGCATCAGGTGAGCGACGTCGAACTTGCGTCGAGGCTGTCGTTCTTCCTCTGGAGCAGCATCCCCGATCAGCAATTGATGGATCTCGCCGTGGCCGGCAAGCTTCGTCAGCCTGGCGTGCTGGCGTCGCAGGTCCGGCGCATGATCGCTGACGACCGCGCCAATGCGCTGGTCAGTAACTTCGTCGGGCAGTGGCTCCAGTTGCGCAACCTCGAGTCAAAGGTCGCGCCTGACCTGCTGATGTTCCCCGACTTCGACGACAACATCCGCAAGGCGTTTCGCCGTGAGACGGAGTTGTTCTTCGGTTACATCCTGCGCGAGAACCGCAATGCGCTGGAGTTGCTGAGCGCCGACTACACGTTCGTCAACGAACGGCTGGCCAAGCACTACGGCATTCCGGGTGTGTACGGCACGCGGTTCCGTCAGGTGAAGCTGACCGATCCGAATCGCCGCGGACTCCTTGGGCAAGGCAGCATCCTGTCGCTGACGTCGGTGGCAACTCGCACGTCGCCCGTCTATCGCGGCAAGTTCGTGCTGGCGACGTTCCTCAACACGCCTCCCCCGCCGCCGTTGCCGAATGTGCCAGCACTCGAGGAGGCAGCCAAAGGCGCCAAGGCCGCACCCAAGACCGTGCGCGAGACGCTGGAACTGCATCGAAGCAGCCCGGTCTGCGCATCCTGTCACCGCATCATCGACCCGCCGGGTTTCGCCCTGGAGAACTTCAACTCGGTTGGTCAGTGGCGGGAAAAGACCGAGAATGGCGCGGCAATTGACACCGGGGGCGTGCTGGCCGACGGGACGAAAGTGAACGGACCGGTTGCGCTGCGCAACGCCATTCTGAGCAGACCAGATGCCTTTATGACCGTGCTGACAGAGCGCATAATGACCTATGCGCTAGGCCGGGGTATCGAACCATCCGATATGCCGGTCGTTCGGAGCATCGTCAGGAAAGCTGGTCAGGGCAACTATCGGCTGATGTCGATCGTTCAGAGCATCGTCGAGAGCGAGCCATTTCAGATGCGGACCCGGCTGGAGCCGGAAGGGACCCCTAATCGAGTTGCAGGCGCGAAGCTACCGTAGGGAATCGTCGGGGCCGGTGAGACGTCGGCCCGATCTGGAGCAGCCATGATCATCACGAAGAAGCATCTGTCCCGCCGCACTTTCCTGCGCGGTTCGTTTGGCGCCGCGATGGCGCTTCCCCTGCTCGACGCCATGGTGCCTGCACTCACGGCACAAGGGAAAACGGCGGCACGCACGCCGTTCCGCTTCGGCGCGATCTACATGCCGAACGGTGTGTATCCCGACACGTGGCATCCGACGACCGAAGGCGCGAACTTCGAGTTCAAGCCGGTCATGCAGCCGCTCGAGCCGTTCCGCGATCAGCTCGTCACGGTCAGCAAGATGAAAGCGCCATGGGGTGAATCGGTTCACCTCGGCGCGAGCTCGGCGTTCTTGAACGGCACCGGGCCGGTCGGCTCACGCGACGAATCGGGCGACGCATTCGGCAAGATTCAGTCGAAGAAGACGCTCGACCAGTACATCGCTGACGTCGTCGCGGACGACACACCGTTGCGCTCGATCGAACTCGGCACTGAGGACATGGGCACCGCGGTGGGCGCGTGCGACGGGTTCCCCTGCACGTTCTTCAATGCCCTCTCATGGCGCGACGACTTCAGCCCTCTGCCGATCGGCATCAACCCGCGTGTCACCTTCGAACGCATGTTCGGTGAGACCGGGTCCACGGAGCAGCGAACGGCGCGGCTGAAGGAGAAGCAGAGCCTGCTCGACTCGGTGATGCAGGAAACATCGAAGCTGCGAGGCTCTCTTGGCGCGCCCGACAAGGCGATCCTCGACGAGTACCTGAGCAACATCCGCCAGGTCGAACAGCAGCTCGATCGCATGGAGACCCGTCTCGGCACGATCACCGGCACGCCGGAAGCGCCGATTGGGCTGCCCGAGGCCTTCGACGATCACATGACGATCACCTACGACCTGATGCACCTGGCTTACCAGGGTGACATCAGCCGCGTGTTCACGTTCATGATCGGCCACGAAGCCAGCGATCGCGGCTACGCCCACATCGGTATCCCCGAGACGCACCACAGCGTCTCGCATCACGGCAACGATGCCGAGAAGCTCGCCAAGTACGCGAAGCTGTGCACCTATCAGATCGTCAAGTTCAGCGAGTTCCTCGACAAGCTGAAGGCGACGAAGGATGCCGATGGCAATCTCCTCGACCATTCGCTCCTCTATTGGGGCAGCGGCATGAGCAACGGCAACCAGCACGATCGCAGCAACCCGCCCGCGGTGCTGGTGGGTGGCGCGCAGGGCCGGCTCAAGGGCAATCGCCACATCGTCACCAAAGAAGAGCCGACGGCGAATCTGCTGCTGGCGATGGCACATCTGGCCGGAGCCGAAATCGACAAGTTCGGGGCGAGCACGAGACGGATGGATCTCTAAACGTTCGACCACGAGAACGCACAAAGACCCGCCTTGTGGCGGGTTTTTGTGTTTATAGGGACAGAAAGGAACGAATGAAGCGCATCCTCTTCGCTGCGATCCTCGCCGTCGCCGCCGCGCAACTCGTCGGCGCGCGCGCACAGAACACCGCGTGCTCACCTGCCGGCGGACTCACATTCATCTGCGGCGTAACCAATCCCGAAGACCTGGTGCTCGTGCCGAACTCCCGATGGATGCTCGCCAGCGGGATGGCACCTGGTAGCGGGCTGCACCTGGTGGACACGCGCGCGAAGACAGTGAAGAACCTGTACGCCGCCGGCACTGCAAACGCTCGCGCCGACAAGACGAAATATGCCGCCTGTCCGGGCCCGCTCGATGCGAAGCAAGCCTTGCTGCATGGGCTCGCCATTCGGCCAGCGGCGTCCGGCCGCTACACCGTGTACGCGACAAACCATGGCGGTCGCGAGTCTGTTGAAGTTTTTGAACTCGATGCGAGCGGGGCGACGCCGAATGCAACATGGATAGGATGCGTGCTCGCACCAGGCAAGATGTCCTTCAACAGCGTCGCCGCCTTCACCGACGGCACGATGGTCGCGACGGTGCTGATTACACCTGACAAGACCTTCGAAGACGCCTTCGCGCAGCGCATCACGGGCGTCGTGATGCAGTGGACTCCGGGCACACCCGCTTTCACCCCCCTGCGGGGCACCGAGTTGTCGGCGAACAACGGCATCGAGACATCGCCAGACGATCGCGAGTTCTACGTGGCCTCGACGACGACCAAACGGATAGTCGCCTTTGCCCGCAACAACACAAGCAAACCTCTACGCGTGGCGCAACTGAAAGAGTTCGGACCCGACAATGTGCGATGGACGAGCGACAACCGCCTGATTACCGCCGGCATGATCGATGACGAGCCGTCGTGCGGCGGCCCGCCGAAGGACGAGAAAGGCATCCGGTGCCCGCGAGGCTATGTCGTCGCGACGATCGATCCGAAGACCATGGCCGTTACTGAAATCGCGCGCGGGCCCGCGACGCCGGCATTTACTGGAACGGCGATCGCGATGGTATCCGGTGGAGAATTGTGGTTGGGGTCGTTCAACGCCGATCGGCTGGCGTATCGCACGCTCAAGCCGTAGCGAATAGGGCGGGTCCAAGAGTCAGACCCGCCCTACATACGTCCTACCTGCGATAGGTCTGCGTCTGCGGCGCGCCTTGGTACTCGTCACGCGAGATCACGCCGTCACGGTTCGTGTCCTGACGGTCGAAGCTGGTATGTGACCACGGCCACTCATCCAGCCGAATGCGTCCGTCGCGGTTCATGTCGATCGCCGTGAAGTTGTTGGCATTCCCGTTATTGGCGGTGTTGAACTCGCCTCTCGACAACCGACGGTCATCGTTGGTATCGAGGCGGGCGAATGCGTTCTGGCCGCCATCCCACTCGTTTGCGTCGATGTATCCGTTGCCGTTGATATCGAGATAGTCGAAGCGGTCGTCAGTCGCGACCTCATCGTCCTGCCCGTTCCGGTTGCCGCGCCGCTGCGCGAGGACGCTCACCTCATCACCAGACAACCGGCCATCATTGTTCCAGTCGTAGGTGTCGAAGGTGCGGGGATTTCCGCGCCACTCACTGCGAGCGATTACGCCGTCGTTGTTGGTATCCATCCGCCGGAACCGCATGCCATTGCCATTGTTGTTCCCGTTCCCGTTACCAGGGAAGGCGTTGCTCTGCTGATCCGGCCGCTCACCGTTCGCGCAGAACCGGACGCTCGATCCCGGAACGGTCCAATCGCCGGACTGCTGGCGGTATTCCTGCGAGTCCACAATCTGGTCGATCAACGGCTGTGGGCCGCGCCGTGCGATCAGGTTGACCGCATTCGTCTTGCCTTCAGCATCGGGGCCACGGTTCAACAGATGCCGGTAGATGTCGACCACCATTTGCTCGCGAGCCTGATTGCCGAAGCGCTGCAGATGCTCCGGCGACTTGGCGATGCCGCGAACGACTTCCCGAACGGTCGTGCCATTGTTCAAGCGATCGACCCACCCTGAAGCGCCGGCGTCAGCCGACCGCTCGAGCACCTGGCGATACACCTGTTCTACGACCTGCCGCGCATCCATCGTGCACGGTTGCTGGGCAACCGCGAGCGATGGGACTACGGTAAGCGCGCTGACGAGTACGGCTACACGCCACATGACATCCTCCTGTTATTCGCTCCACCCACTGCGTGTGCGAACAGCGCTGCACGTCCATAGAGGAATAGTGCAAGGGCGGTGCCCTCAGCCGTTGCATCTACTGTGCTGTTTATAGAGGACAAATATGCGGTTGAGGCTTGCAGCCGCGGTGCACTGTTGCTACTCTCGCGTAACCCCTCGCCCTCTTAGAAATCATGACCTCAACGTTTGGTGAGCGGCTCCGATTGCATCGCGAAGAGCGACAGATCTCGCTCGCGGCGGTCTCGGAGCAGACCAAAATCAAGCTGTCGCTGCTCGAAGCGTTGGAGCGCGACGATCTCTCACATTGGCCGCTTGGATTGTTCGGTCGGTCCTACATTCGCTCCTACGCCCAGGCGATCGGACTCGACCCCACGGCCACACTCCGCGAGTTCCTGGATCGTCATCCGGGATCAACGGAAGCCACGTCAGCCGACCTCGCAGAGGTGCGCACGCTGACGCCGGAGAACAACAGCCGCCGTCCTCCGACGAGGCTCGAGGTCCTCATCGATTCGGCGATCGACGCGTTTCACGCCAGGCGAACGGAACCCGGGCAACGCCCGACCGCGACGAGGCCGGCCGTTCCACAACCGCCTGCCCCGGCCCCAGAGCCGCCGCCGGCCTTTGCGTATTCGGAATCCGTGACTCCGCGCCGCCGTGAGCAGGTGTTCCCGACGCCGCTTCCACCGCTGCCCCAGCCCGAGAGCATCGACATGGCGTCAGTCGCGCATCTCTGCACGCGCCTCGGGTGCGCGCAGGAAGCCGAGGAACTTACCGCGGTGCTCGAGGAGGCCGCACTCATCCTCGATCTCGCGGGCCTGATCGTATGGGTTCCCGATGCGCACGGTGTGGTGCTCACGCCGGTCTTCGCCCATGGCTACCCTGACGAGGTGATCGCGCAGCTGGCGCGGGTGACCACCGACGCCGACAACGCGAGCGCCGAAGCCTTTCGCAGCGGCAGGATGTGCATCGTCAGCGGCAATGGTGCGAGTACCGGAGCGATCGTCGCGCCGATGCTGACACCGGTGGGGTGTGCGGGCGTGCTTGCCGTCGAAGTCAGAAACGGAGCCGAGCAACGCGAAGACCTGCGCGCGGCGCTGACGATCCTCGCGGCACAGGTGTCGACGTTGATGGGATTCTCGGTACTTGCCCAGACGATGACGGCGTAGGGCCTCGTTCGTAGGGGGCGACGCATGCGTCGCGCTACTCCTTCTGCGCTCTACTCTGCCGAAGATAATGCGGGCTGTACGAGAGACCGTACGACGTCTTTTGCGTAGCCTCGGCTTTCAGCTTGTTGAACTCGGCTCGCGACGCCTCGATCGCCTGGATCTCCTGTTCGCTGCACGGCCGCATCGTGATCGGCTCACGCGGGACGAAGAACACCTGGCCGATTGGGATGCTGTGCTCGACGGTTATCGCCTCACCCGCCTGCAACACGTAGCGGAACTCGGTCTCGTGCGCGTACCAGTCGGTTTCGACTCTGATCGCCAGCATTGGAGCGACGGGACGTTCGATCATGTTGAGGATCGGCGAGTAGACCGTGTCCCATCCTGACGGGGTCTGGAAATTCGTCGCCCCACGCAGCGCCACGGCGCCAGCCGGCGTGCCCATGTCCTCAGGTACGAGAAACGCGCGTGTCACGGCCAGCGCCGCCTCTCGCGAGAGCATCGGCGCTCCGACAAACGTCACTTCCTCTTTCATCATCCCGATGCCACCGACCGACAGGGCCATCGTCACCTGGAAGATGGGCGTGCGCCTGCCGTCTGAGGTGAGCAGGTAATAGACGAAGCGATAGCGGCCATCGCCTTCGAACTCGACGAACAGCGATTCCTTTGGCTCGAGCGGCGCGTACACCATGAATCCAAGCATGCTGCCGGCTTCGAGGACCGGACAATGCCGTGAATGCTGCGGCAGCAGCGGCCGCGATGACTCGCGCTTCGGCGCCAGGCCCGTGCCTGGCCGCCGAGTGTTTGGAAAGGTACGGACTTCCATGTCCGTATCGTAGTTCAGCCTGGCCTGAGCGCAGTCGAAGGGCTCGCGTCAGAGCCCGCCACGTAGCCGGTTCGCGTCCGCACCTTCACGTCCTTGTGATCCGGTGTGGCAACCAGCACGCGTACGCCCTTGACCTTGCCGCTCGATGTATCTTCGGGCTCGTAGGCCAACGTGTAACGGCTGCGAATGTCTGCAGCGATCGCGTGGAAGGCTTTCCCGATGACGGCTTTCGTCTTCGGCTCGAACGCCAGGCCTCCAGTCACCTTCGCGAGCTGACGCAGCGCGCCCGCGTTGTGGCCAAGCTCGATCGGATCGATCAGCGCGATCGTGTAAATGACGACGTTCGACGCCTGCACTTTCTTGAGCAGCTCGTCAAACGTGATCCGGCTGGCGTTGTCGCCGCCGTCGCTCAGCACGATCACCACCCGCCGCGAGTGACTGCCCTTCTCGACGCCGTCGATCGCTTCCGAGAGCGCGTCGTAGAACGCCGTCTTGCCGAGCACGGTGAGGCTGTTCGTGAGTGCCCCTCTCAACTCCATCGGATCGCTCGTGAATTCGGCATGGGTGTCGAGCACGCGCGTGACGCGCTCATTGAACACAAGCGGCAGGAACTCGTCTTCGGGATTGCTGGCTTCAGCCAGTGAGGTGATGCCGGCAATCATGCGGTCGCGATTGACCAACATGCTGCCGCTGGAATCGATCAGTAAACCGATCGTCGCTGGGGCGTCCTGTTCAGCGAAGAACGCGATGTTCTGCGGACGGCCCTCTTCCAGCACACGAAAGGATTCGGCTGGTAGGCCGCCGACGAAGCCGCCGCGATCGTTGGTGACGGCGACGTCGAGCAGGACGAGTTCAGATCGCGCGGTGAAGCGCGCATCATCCTTCTGTGCGGTGATGGCGGCTGCGCCGAGCGCGATCAACGCTGTCAGAGTCAGCATCGTAGCGCGCATGGTGCCTCCCGCTGTAAAAAGAGCGCGTGGAACGGGGAGCAGTTCCACGCGCCCTGACGTTATCTCAGTCGAGATTTACTTACGAAGCAGTCGCAGACCGAGTCCGCCCGTCGCAAGACCCGTTAACAGGATCAAGGCGAGAGGACTGGCCGTCTGCGGCAGCTGGCTACGATCCTGCGCGGCTGGCGGTGCGTTCTCGAATGGTGGCTGCTGCGCCGGCGGCTGTGCCTGTGCCTGCTGCTCCACCTCCTGCTGCTCGATGTTCGCGTCTGGGGGTGGGCCATTGCCCTCTACCACACCAGGTGAGTCCGGTTCCGCAAGCGGCGGCACCGCTACAGGCTCACTCTCGGCGGCCAGGCCAAGCGATTCTTCAGTAGCCGCGGCAACCGGTTCAGGCTGGTTGACGCGATTCAATTCCGCGAGCTGCTGTTTCGAGTACATGAACTGATAGCCGGTGGTGTCACCGACGTACCACCATGCATTGATCGCACGCGGGGCTCCAGCCGCGGTCTCCAGGAAGCGGATCTCCGAATCCTTCGCGGCGTCCGTACGATACGCAGGCATCGTCAGCAGAAGCGCGTAGCTCTGCGTACCGTTCTTGTCACTCACCTGAATGACGCGTCGGCTCGTATCGGGGTCCGCAAGGCGGAACATGTAGGTTCCGGCCGGAAGGGTAACTCCTGGAAGCGCGACCGACTGATTGAACGTGAAGTACGTCCGCTTATCGGACGTAAATGCGTCGGCGCCACTTGCCATGACATGGACAAGCACCACCAACACGGAAGCGGTAAACAGCCTCTTCAACATGCTGGTTCTCCTCCTGCGTCTGAGAGCGGCAATATGCGGGCCGACCGGAGTCGCGACCAGATGAAGTCACCAGCGATCAATGACTTGCGCCGCTCCACCTCGTCAGCGACGCCCGGGTACGGCTGGCCTTGTGCTTCATGTCACCGGTAAGCATCTACCCCCTGGTTGGCACATGACCGGCCGAGCTCTGGGACTGGCGCGCAAGTTGCCCTAATGACAGGAGGGACATTGACACTAAGGGAGGACCGAAGATGTTGAGCAAAGTCGTGGCGTTCTTGACACTTGCGGTGCTTACGTTAAGCATCGCCGGCCGGGCAGAAGCACAGCCTGCTGACTACCGCACATATTTCACATTCAGTGCGCCCGTGACGTTGCCGGGGGTCACGCTGCCCGCAGGGAAGTACATCTTCCGGTTGGCCGATCCCGACAGCAGCCGCAAGGTCATTAACGTGCTGAGCGAAGATGGCAAGCGGTCGCTGGCGATGCTGCAGACGATTCCGAATCAGGCGACGAAGGCGCCGAAGGATGCTGAGATCCGATTCATGGAAACCAGCGCGAAAGTGCCGCCGCCGGTGAAGACGTGGTGGTACGCGGGCAAGGCCATCGGCTACGAATTCATCTATCCACGCAAGCAGGCACTGGAGCTGGCCAAGGCCACCTCGGAGCCAATCCTGACGACGACGAAGGAGACGAGCGATCTGGCGAACGCGGAGCTTGCACGCGTCACGGGTTCGGAAAATCAGGCCGCTGTGGCCGTTGAGCAGCAGCCGGCGGCCCGCGAGGTCAGCGGCCGCGCGCAGCAGGCTGATGTCAACGCCGCGCAGAGTCCCCAGGGTGGCGCCAGCGCGAACGCCCCACGCGATACGCGTGCTGATGAGCGCGCCCGCGCGACCGCCCGTACCGAGCTGCCGCGTACGGCCAGCTCAACGCCGGGCGTGCTGATGTTTGGTGCGCTTGCCCTGGCGATTGGTCTGGGTCTCTCGCGCGCATCACGCG
>JBKPRH010000382.1:0-8551 GCA_046765795.1 Acidobacteriota bacterium
GTTCCAGTGCGAGATCCAGCACCGAGCGTGACGGCAGGCCGGCCAGGTCCTCCGCCGTGAGGCTCTCGAGGGCTGCCAGGGCCGGTCCGGGTTCATGGACCAGCCACCAGATCAGGCCTTTTTCCGCCTTGGTCACATTCCCAAAGCTGTGCGATAGCCGGGTCGGGGCGGCCGTCTGCTTCTGGACGGCGGCCTTGCGGATCTGTGCCCGGACGACTTCGTCGGTGACCCGGGCCTTGAAAGCCAGACGATCGCCGAACCGGTCCCGCATCGCCGCATCCGGGATGCGCGCAGCAACGGGCAGCATGTCGGCGAGGAATTTCACCCGTCCCTCATCGCTGTTCAGGTTGTGACCGGCCGCCGACCGGTCCAACAGATAATCTAGATACGGCCGCGACTGCTTCAGTCGTTCACCGTACGCCGGACTCCCGTTCTTTTGAATGAACGTATCTGGATCGGTCCCGGCGGGCAGCGTTGCGACGTTCACCTCAAAACCCTCGGCCACCAGCAGTTCGCTCGAACGCGCAGCCGCCCCCTGGCCCGCGGCATCGGGGTCATAACTCAGGACGACCTTGCTGACGAACCGCCGTAGCTGCTGCGCCTGCTGCGTCGTGAGCGCCGTGCCGCAGGACGCGACCACCGGATATCCCGCCTGATACACCTGCCCGAAATCGAAGTAGCCCTCGACGAGGATCACGAACCCGCGCTGACGAATCGCCGTTTTGGACAGGTGCAACCCGTAGAGGGTCCGGCTCTTCGAGTAAATCGGTGTCTCCGGCGAGTTCAGGTACTTCGGCTGCTGATCTTTCTCGAGCGCTCGTCCGCCAAACGCGATGATCGAACCGGTGTCGCGACCAATCGGAATCATCAGCCGATTGCGGAATCGATCGATCGTCTGGCCATCGTCACGCTGCACGAGCAGACCGGCCTTCACGAGTGTGCCCGCCGAAAAGCCCTGCTTGGTTAACGCCTGTTTGAGGCTTTCGCGGCCGGGCGGCGCGAAGCCGAGGCCCTGCGCGTTGGACGTGGCGTCGTTGATGCCTCGATCAGCGATGTACTGGCGGATCCGCGCGCCGGCAGCAGAGAGCAACTGCTCTTGAAACCATTTGGCCGCCGCTTCATGAGCCTTCAGCAGCGTCTCGCGCTCTGCGGCGCTGGCCCGCTGCTCGTCGCTGTCCTCGAGTTCGGGCAGGGCGAGGCCAAATCGCTGCGCCAGCAGCTTCACCGCATCGACGAATCCCACTCGTTCGTGCAGCTCGATGAACTTGAAGACGCTGCCCCCGGCGTGACAGCCATGACAGTGAAAGAAACCCTTGTCGCGGTTGACGGAGAACGACGGCGTCTTCTCGTTGTGGAACGGACAGAGACCTTTGTATTCCGCGCCGCTCTTCTTCAGCGACACGTATTGCTGAATCACTTCGACGATGTCGGCGCGCTGCTTCAGCTCCTCGATGAACTGCTGGGGGTATAGAGCCATGAAATTCAAAATGCAAAGTTCAAAATGCAAAGAAAGCAAAGCGGTCCGCTAACGGTGGACCTTTTCATTTTGCATTCTGCATCTGGCATTACAGCGTCAGTCTTTCAACTCCACCACCGTCACTCCACCACCGCCCTGTTCCATCTTCGCCGTCTGAAATCGTGCGACGAGCGGATGCTCTTTCAGGAAGTCCGCGACCGCACGCCGCAACTGGCCCGTGCCGTGACCGTGAATGATACGCAAGACCTGTTGATCCGTGACGGTGGATTCGTCGAGAAATTTTTCGAGACGGGACAGCGCTTCGTCAACCGTGCACCCGATCACGTTGATCTCTGTCAAAGATCCCGCGCGCGGCTGCAGATCGATGTTGACCTTCACCTTGGCCGACGAAGGCGCACCGCCGATGACGCGCAGATCGCGAACCGCAGCACGGAGCCGCTTGCCGTTCATGTCGATCTCGGCGTGATGGCCCTGCACGTCGAGGACCGTACCCTCGAGACCGAGGGCGCCGACCGTCACGCGCACACCGGGCTCGATCGGCGCACTCGGCTGCGCCGGCGCCTGCGTAGGCGTTCCGGATCCCTTCTTCAGCCTGCCGACGACTTGCTCAATCGCCGACCGCGCATCGGCGCGAGCCGAACCGGTCTCGCCTGTAGTGATCGCGGCCGCGGCGCGCCGCGCCGCTTGATCCGACAGCGCCGTCGTCCGCGCCTTCAAGCCCTCGATGATCGTGTCGATCTCGCGACGGCCCTCGCGCAACTGCTCGTCCAGCTTCGCGTCGAGCCGGCGTCGATAGGTATCCTCGCGCTCGCGCACCGACTCCTCGCGCGATCGCAGCTTGCGATCGGCGTCGGCGACCGCCGCACGCTCGCGCGCTAACTCACGGCGATCCTGCTCGAGACGTCGAACGTCTTCGTCCACGCGGGCGAGGTGCTCGGCCAACTGTTTCTCGCGATCGCTCAGGCTCGCTCGCGCCTTGGCCACGACCGATGGCGGCATGCCCAGACGCGCGGCGATCTCGATCGCCAGGCTTCGCCCCGGCGAGCCGTACTGCAACGAATACGTCGGAGCGAACGTTTCCGGATTGAATCCAAACGCTGCGCTCTCAACGCCGTCGGTGGTCGAGGCGTACGACTTCAGCGAGTCGTAGTGCGTCGTCGCGACGAGATGGGAACCGCGGGTGCGGAAGTGATCGATGACGGCGATACCGAGCGCGCCGCCTTCGACCGGGTCGGTGCCGGCGCCGACTTCGTCCAGCAGGACCAGCGACGGCAACGCCAGATTCCGGTTCATGGCGACGATGTTGGCGATGTGGGCAGAGAAGGTGCTGAGGCTCGCCGAGATCGACTGCTCGTCGCCAATGTCGGCAAAGAGCGACTTGAAGACCGGCAGCTTCGATCCCGGAGCCGCGGGCACATGCAGGCCTGCCTGCGCCATCGCGACGAACAGGCCCGCGGTTTTCAGGGCAACCGTTTTTCCGCCGGTGTTTGGTCCGGTGATGATCAGTACACGTGTCGGCGGCCGCATGTGGATGTCCACTGGGACCGGATCCTCGACGTTCCCGCCGACCTTCGCCATCAGCAACGGATGGCGCGCCGCCATCAAATCAAACGTGCCGTCTGCGGCAATCACGGGTTCCACTCCGCCGACCATGATCGAAAACCGCGCCCGCGCCTGAATGACGTCGAGCTCGGTTGCGACCTCGATCGTGCGTTCGAGCTCTTCGGGCCGGCGGCGGAAGGCGTCGGTCAGCTCGAGCAGGATGCGGCGCACTTCCTCCGCTTCCTGCTCTTCGAGCGCGACGATGTCGTTATTGATCTCAACGGTCTCGAGCGGTTCTACGAACAGACTGGCGCCGCTGGCCGATCCGCCGTGGACGATGCCGGGAATCGAGGCGCGATGCTCGGCGCGAACCATCAGCACGTGGCGGCCGTTGCGGTCGGTGACCACCTGCTCCTGCAAATACTTCGCGTCCCGTCCGCGCAGAAACCCATCGAGCGTCGTCCGGAGACGTTGCTTCTGCTTGCGGAGGCGCTCACGGATCGACGCAAGCGCCGGGCTGGCGTTGTCGGCGACCTCGCCCGACGGCTCGATTTTCCGCCGTACGTCGGCGATTTCCTGTTTGAAGGAGGCGACGGTTTCCACCAGCATGCGCAACAGGGGAAACGCGACGCCGACCTTCGTGATCGCCTGACGGGACTGCTCGATCGACTCGAGATACCCGGACAGTCCGAGTAGTCGCATCGGCTCGAGCCCGCGGCCTTCAACGCCGAGCGCCTCAATGATCTCGCCGAGATCCGACGGCGCTCTGAGGGGGAAGCCTGGATAGTCGGCCAGGAACCGCGTGCCCTCGGTCGTCGCCCGTTGTGCCGCGACGACCTCGGCGGTTGTCGTCAACGGATGGAGATCGCCCAGCCGGTCGTGGCCAAGGGTAGTGACGGCGAGGCCGGTGACAACCGAAACGATACGATCGAACTCGAGGGCTCTGAGCGTGCCCGGATGCATGGATGAAGAGCCTTAGTGGCGGGGCTTTCCTAGCAGATCAGTGTACCGCAAAATATTCGAGATACCTGACCACGACTGATGAAGGCTCGTAAGGCAGTTCTCCTCGCACTCGGACTCGTTGTCGCCACTGCCGTCCTGGGCGCGCAACGTCCATTGCCCGACCAGGAATCCTTCCTCAAGGAAACGCGCGACCATCTCCAGACCGACAGAACCCTTCAGAGCAGCTATGTGTATGTCGAGACGCGACGCGAGCTGAAGCTGGACAAGGCCGGTCGGACCACGGACGAATCGATCAAGGTCTTCGAAAACTACCCCGGTCTGCCCGGTCAGGAGCGCTGGGAGCGGCTCATTTCCGAGAATGGCCGGCCCGTGTCTAAGGACGCATTGGCGAAGCAGGATCGCGAGCGCCAGAAGAAGGCCGAGGAGATGGCGCAGCGGCTCGCCGAGAACGCACCGAAAGAGCGGGCGCGACAGCAAGGTGATTATGAGAAGTTCCGTCGTGAGCGCGACGAGATGCTGAACGATGTCTTCGCCGTGTTCGACATCCGGATGACCGGCCGCGAGCCGGTCGAAGGACACGACACGATTGCCTTCTCGCTGACGCCCAGGCCTCGAGCAAAGCCACGCACCCGCGAGGGCGAGCAGATGCGGCACTTCCGCGTGCACGCGTGGGTCAGCGAGGACGACCATGAACTGGTCAAACTCGAGGCGGAGGCGATTGACGACTTGTCGTTCGGCCTGGGCGTGCTCGCCAAACTGCACAAGGGCGCGCGATTGTCGTTCCTGCGTCGCAGAGTGAACGGCGAAGTGTGGCTGCCCGCGGTCGTCAACTACTCTGGCAACGCACGTGTGGGACTGCTCTTCATGCTTCGCCGAAGCGGGACGTCGGAGTTTTCCGGGTATCGCAAGTACACAGTCGATACCTCCTCGAGCTTCAACACACCGAAGTAATCTTGCTCCATCCTTTACGATCGCGCCTGTGACACGAACGCTCCTCGTCTACGGCGTCTGCATCGCGGCGATCACGTCGCTCGCCGCGCAATCGCAACCACCTCGAACAGCTTGGCCGCCGGCGAAAGTGCAAGCCGTCCTCGATCGGACTGCGCGTACGCGGCTGGCTCCTGACCTGTCGCACCTCACGGCGGGAGAGCGAACGGCCGTCGCGAAGCTGCTCCAGGTCGGCAGCATCTTCCAGGACATCTACGAGCAGCAGCGGCATCGAGACGCCCTCACGGCGCGAGCTGGCCTCGAGAAAGCCAGCGACGCTCGCTCTCGCGATTTGCTGACGCTCTATTCTCTCAACCAGGGTCCGATTGCGACGACGCTCGAGAACGCGCGCGAACCGTTTCTCGCGGTGGACCCCGCACCGCCGGGGAAGAACGTCTATCCGTGGGATCTCACTGAAAAGGAATTCCAGGCGTATCTCACTGCCAATCCCGGCGAGCGCCAGACGCTCACGCATCTGCGCCACGTCGTCCGCCGTGGCGACGCCGGCTCGCTGGCCCGCGACCTCGCCGTCCTTCGGCGCCATGCCGTCCTTGATGCACTCCACCCCGGCTTGCGGGAGAAGCTGACACGGCTGGCGCAGATGCCGAACCGTGCGACGTTGTACGCAGTGCCCTATTCGATCGCCTACGCCGACGAATCGATTCGAGCGCATCGACTGCTGCATGAAGCCGCGGATGCGGTGGAGCGTGATGACGAAGAGTTCGCGCGATTCCTGCGCAACCGCGCACGTGATCTGCTCACCGACGACTACGAGGCGGGCGACGCATCGTGGTTGAAAGGTCGCTTCAAGCATCTCAACGCGCAGATCGGCGCGTACGAAACCTATGACGACGAGCTGCTGGGTACGCGCGCGTTCTACAGCCTCAGTCTGCTGGCGTTGCGCACCGAGGAGAGCGTCGCGCTGCGGAAGGCGCTTCAGGGCATCCAGTCGCTCGAGGATTCGCTGCCGATCGATCGCCACAAGCGTGTGATCGAGAACATTCCGGTGGGCGTCTACGACGTCATTGCCGATTTTGGCCAGGCGCGCGGTGGCAACACCGCGACGAACCTGCCCAACGAAGCCTATCTGGTCGACCGGTACGGCAGCATCATCCTGCTGCGCGCGAACATCATGCGCGACGCCGACATCTTCGATAGGAGCAAGGGGACGTGGACGTCAGTGATGGCGCGGGAGGTCCACGCGGATCTCACCGTCGATGCGGAGTTCTACCGGACGCTGTGGCACGAGGTTGGCCATTATCTCGGACCCGACAAAACCCGCGACAACCGGGAGTTCGATGCGGTGCTCGGATCGGACGCCGGTCTGCTCGAGGAGATGAAGGCGG
Source organism: Acidobacteriota bacterium (assembly GCA_046765795.1). Classification (GTDB taxonomy): domain Bacteria; phylum Acidobacteriota; class Vicinamibacteria; order Vicinamibacterales; family UBA2999; genus Gp6-AA40. The sequence goes on from JBKPRH010000382.1 coordinate 6,316, forward strand.
ATCTCGTGTCGCTGTTCGTCGGCCGGGAACTGCGAGCTCGCAACTACTTCACCGAATCGCAGTTGATTTCGCACTACGCAAGCGGGATCCGTCGCGTCCTGCAGAACAACAAGCCGCGCCGCGAGCAGCCGTACAACATGATGCAGGTGATGCAGTGGAACTGGTTCCTCGACCGGGGTGTTCTGCGCTTCGATCGGGCGAGCGGCACGATGAGCATCGACTACGCCCGGTATCACGACGCTGTACGCGACCTGTTGAAGGAAGTGCTCACGCTGCAGGACTCCGGCGACAAGCGCGCCGCCACGGCATTCATCGATCGCTGGGGCACGTGGGACGACAGTCTGCACGGTCGCATCGCCGCGACCATCCGGGAGCAACAGCGTTACCGGTTCCGCCTGTTCGAGTACGCGGCGCTTGGAAAATGACGACCCGCAGGCCGCGTCAGAGCGGCGTGCTACAGATGATTGATTCGCGAGGCCATACACGCGGCGCCGAAGCCGTTGTCGATGTTGACCACCGCCACACCGCTTGCGCATGAATTGAGCATCCCTAACAACGCCGCGATCCCCTGATAGCTTGCGCCGTAGCCGACGCTGGTGGGGACCGCGATCACCGGAACGTTGACCAGCCCTCCGATCACACTTGGCAGCGCGCCCTCCATGCCGGCGACGACGATCAGCACTCGGGCGCGACGCAAGCGTTCGTGTTCGCTCAAGAGACGATGCAGACCGGCGACGCCGACGTCGTAGAGACGATCGACGGTGTTCCCCATGACCTCCGCGGTGACGGCGGCTTCCTCGGCAACGGGAAGATCTGACGTACCCGCGCATGCGATTAATACAGTGCCGACGCCGGCAGGAATATCAGATTGCTTCAGCGTGATCGCGCGGGCGATCTCGTGATGCGTCGCCTGAGGGACGAGGGCTCGCACCGCATCCCACGCCTCGGTCGATGCACGCGTGACGAGCAGCGAGTGTCCACGAGCGACGATGCGCTCGGCGACAGCCGCTATCTGCGACGGAGTTTTGCCAAGCCCAAGAATAACTTCCGGGAAGCCCTGCCGATGATGGCGGTGGGTATCCACGCGCGCGAAGCCAAGGTCCTCGAACGGCGCCGCAGCCAGTGCGTCACGAATGCGGGCGGCGGCGACGTCGGCATCGAGCGTGCCGGCGCGCACATCGTCGAGCATTTGTCGCAGGTCGGATTCAGTCATGCGAAACGAGAGAGAAACTGCGAAAAGGGGCCTCTTTCTTGCATCGGCGGCGCATGAGACTACAATAATCAGCTGATTTCGCGCGCCCAGACTGCATGACGCCTTCAGAGACGCTCATTCTCGCCACGTATTTCTTCGTACTGGTCATCCTAGCGGTATACGGATGGCACCGGTATTACCTCGTTTACCTATACATGAAGAACAAGGGACGCATGCCCGTCCCGGCGGGGAAGCTGGAGGCGTGGCCCGCAGTCACGATTCAACTCCCTATTTATAACGAGATGTACGTCGCCGATCGGCTGATCGACGCCGTCTGCCAGATCGAGTATCCGCGCGAGCTCCTCGAGATCCAGGTCCTGGACGACTCGACCGACGAGACACGGAGCGTCGCCGAACAGGCCGTACGCCGCAACGCCGCGCGGGGCGTCGACATCACGTATATCCATCGCACCGATCGCTCCGGGTACAAGGCTGGCGCGCTCGACGCCGCGCTCAAGGTGGCCAAGGGTGAATTCGTCGCGATCTTCGACGCCGACTTCATCCCGACGCACGATTTCCTGACGCGCACCGTTCCCTTCTTCACCGATCCACAGGTGGCGATGGTCCAGGCGCGCTGGGGACACATCAACCAGGACTACTCGCTGCTCACGAAGATTCAGTCGATCCTGCTCGACGGCCACTTCGTGCTCGAGCATGGCGGCCGCAATCGTGCGGGCCTGTTCTTCAACTTCAACGGCACCGCCGGCATCTGGCGTCGCACGGCGATTACCGATGCAGGCGGCTGGCAGCACGACACGCTGACCGAGGACCTCGACCTCAGCTATCGCGCGCTCCTGGCCGGCTGGCGTTTCGTCTATCTCCGCGACCAGGCGGTCCCCGGCGAGCTGCCGGCCGACATCAACGGATTCAAGTCGCAGCAGTTCCGCTGGGCCAAGGGATCGATCCAGGTGGCGGTGAAGCTCCTGCCCGCGGTCCTTCGCGCGCGCCTCCCGCTGCGCGTCAAGCTGGAGGCCATCCTCCACC
>JBKPRH010000383.1:0-8994 GCA_046765795.1 Acidobacteriota bacterium
GATGGCTGGTCTACGAGTCCGACGAGTCCGGCCGCAATGAAGTCTACGCGCGAAACCAGCCAAACATCGCGCAGATCTACGGCCTCGAACGATCAGGCACTGCGCCGGCGTTGGTGATGGAAATCGTGGAAGGCGAGACGCTGGCGGATGCGCCGGTGGCCCGCGGCGGATCCTGGGGCATAAACGGCACAGTCGTCTTCGCACCGTTGACAGGAGGCGGCCCGTTGTACCGCATTTCAGAAACCGGCGATGAGCCGACACCCGTCACCTGCATCGCCGCAGGTCAGGGGAGCCACTTGCCGGTATCTGATTCGTGTCGGCCCGATCCGCATCCACAGGCGACCAGTGACAACACGGCCGGTCTCGTCGATCAGCCCTGAGTTCCTGCCTCCTTAAACGCGATTGCTTCAATACTCACGCTCGCTTTAGATAGAAGGATTGGCCGATGAACTTGAATTTCTCGTCCAATCGAAGTCCGCTGACAGCCTGGGTAAGATTTTGTGAGTGGCGGACAAGAAAATGTACAGGCATGTAGACTTCAAAAGCGGAGTTGAACATCAGGAAACATTCCAACGCGTATTGCTCGTTCCAAAATCGCTTCAGCTTCACCATCCAGTCGCGCGGATAATCAAAGGGCGAAAAGATATCATGGACATGAAGCAACGCGTTCTTTTGCAGTCGCGGATAAAGCGTGGTCAGTTCAAACGCCACGTCGCTGCCAAACTTGAAGACGTGACTGGAATCCACGAAAAGAAAGCCGCATTGTTCCAGCAAGGGAGCGGCGTCCAGGTCCTGAAGTTCGCGTTGGATGCTCTCCAGCGAAATGCAGTCCGGAACATCCTTCGCCTGAAAGCGCGGGTAAGGATCAATGGAAACAAAATGCACGCGCGTTCCGGTTTCCGAAGCGTTTCGCGCAAGAGCAGCCAGCGCAATGCGCGTGGAAAACCCCTGGCCTACTTCGACCACTTTCGCAGGTTTCAAATCGCGCAGGATCAAGTAAAGCATCAGTGCATCCACGCCGCGAAAGTAAAGGTTCTTTTCCCGAAAGCCGAAGCGGGTCGAGGTGTCAAAAAACTCCGTGCCGTAGCGGTTGATTAAAGTCAAAGCCCGGCGTTCGCAGTCGGCAAACCGCCAGTCAATTCCCGGCACGATCCGCGCGGCTTCGGAATATTTTTCGGCGATCAACCGCGTGTTCGGGACGATTTCATAGAAATGATCGCCCGTGATGTGAAACCCCAGCCGTTGGAAGACGTCGAACAGAAAGTGCCGTGAGACGTGGCGTTGGACGGCATTTTTTTCGTGCAACGCCTTAAATAGGTTCTCTTTGAAGGCCATGACGGAAAATCTTTGTGCCATTGTGCCGCGACCTTGCTTGAAAGAAAATATTTGTCAATTTCACAAGCTTGATGTGGCGGGATTTCGACGCGCGTGGAATACGTGGTGCGATCGTATCGCGAATCCATGGCGGCCGCGGTGCTACATGGCGCCCATCCCGTAGGGCCGACAATTCGCTGCTCGTACGAAATCGCGCAACATCGTCTATTCTTCGCGCGTCGCTATCGTCAGACGTAGTGCGGCATCACCGAGGTGATCCGCCGGTGCTTGATGACGGTGCCCATCTAATGCCGAAACCCATCCTCGTCACAGGATCCATTCGATCCGGCACCACCTGGGTAGGGAGGATGCTCTGTCTATCGGGGCAGCTTGGTTATATCCATGAGCCCTTCAATCCATGGAGGTGGCCCGGGTGGGCTGCAGAACGATTCCCTCATGAACTTGTTTACGTCAATTCCGACAACGAAGCGACCTACTACCCAGTTCTACGGGACGTCATCAACATGCGATTCCCGTTGATACGTCATCTCCCGCAGATTCGTGATCCACGCCATGTCTGGCGACTGGCTCGTGATTGGGGGGCGAGCCTTCGCTATTCCCGGTCCAAGTACCAGCCGCTGCTGAAAGACCCCGACGCGCTTTTTTCGTCCGAGTGGCTCGCCAGGCAATTCGACATGCAGGTGGTGATTCTGGTCCGGCATCCGGCCGGTTTTGCAAGCAGCGTCAAGCGGCTCCAATGGCCTCTGCTCCCTGCCCAATGGGTGTGGCAGGAGACATTGATGCGGGATTACCTCTCTCCATTCAAGGAAGAGCTCTATCGTTTCAAGTCTCGAACCGACACCGATGTCATCGACCAAGCGGTGCTGACTTGGAAGGCTCTTTACTTCGTGGTACACCTCCTTCAAGAACGCCATCCCAACTGGCACATCATCAGACTCGAGGACCTTGCCGCAGATCCGCAACACCAATTCCGCCACCTCTATGACCGCCTTGGACTTCAATGGGACAGTCGCGTGGGAGAGGCCATCGAAGAGTACAGTGCGTCTTTCAATCCCGCCGAAGTGTCGCCTTCACGTTTCAGAACGATCAAGAGGAACAGCCGTGCCGCGACCTCGACCTGGCTGTCGCGGTTGAACAAGGTGGAGATCGATCGGGTCCATGCGGGTGTGGGCGATGTAGGAAGGTACTTCTACAGCGACGCTGAGTGGCGATGAATCTGACGGCGTGGATGAAACGGGCAAGGGCTGATGTACCCGTTGCTGGCGGACAGATGTCATCTATTGAGGAGAAAGGTAGACTTCTATAGATGTACACGGCCCAACGATCGGACGAGCTCACACCGTTCCGACGATGCCCGCTGATGTGGGTATTCCGTTTGCAGTGCCAGGCCTTCTAGCGATAATCTCGACTTCCTGCGCTAGCTGATTTTGTTCCTGCGCTAGCTGATTTTGGCCGATGGCCTGGGCGATTAACATCCTCAGGCCGAACACGAGAGGTGTCATGTCCACCCCAGATGCGATGGATAAAAAGATCCGCGAGCAGTTGCAGGGGCATCCGGTCCTCGTCACCGGCGCCGATGGATTCGTCGGATCGCATCTGGTCGAAGAGCTGCTGCGGCATGACGCGCGAGTGCACGTGCTCGTACGCGCAACTTCGTCCGGAATGCTCCACAACCTCGGCGCGCTGCGGCGCCAGATCACGGTTCATCGCGCCGACTTGAGTGATAAGCAGGCGGTGCTCGGTATTCTCAAGGTGCTAAAAAGCGATGGAGGACGGCCGATCATTTTCCACCTGGGTGCGCAGGCGCACGTCGGCGAGTGCTGGGCACGCCCCTACGAAACCCTCACTGCAAATGTAACCGGCACGGTCAATCTCCTCCAATCAATCGTTGATCTCGACCTCGACATATTCCGTCTCGACACGGCGGGGTCCTCAGAGGAGTACGGCAACGTTCGCGCTGACGTCCGCGAACATTATCGATTCACGACCGAGGGCGCCCTGCTGCTGGATGAGCGGTCGCCGGTGAACCCGCAGAGCGTGTACGCGACGTCGAAGGTGGCAGCGGATTTCCTGACCCGGAATTACCACGCGGCCTACGGGCTGCCGACGGTCGTCACCCGGATGTTCAACAACTATGGACCACGGCAGAATCCACGGTTCATCACCGGGACCATCATCACGCAGGCACTATCGCGAGACTTCATTACGCTCGGCTACATGGACGCCAAGCGTGACTTCTGTTTCGTGAAGGACGGAGCGCGTGGGCACATCTGCGCAACGCTCTTTGGCACGCCGGGTGAGATCTACGTCTATGGCTCGGGGCGTGCCATCTCGATAGCCGATTGGTACGACCTGATCATGCGTCTCGGCGAGAACGGCGGACATTGGGGTAAGAAAGAGCTCCGCGCCACCCATGACCGTGCTCGTCTGGGACGGACCGAGGTAGAGGAACTGCGTGTGGATTACAGCAAGCTCGCAGCCCTCACCGGCTGGGCGCCGGCGTACACCTGGGAAGACGGTGTGCGCGCAACGGTCGAGTGGTTTGCGGCCAACCGGGACCAATGGATCGGGAGAGTGGACTGGTGAAGGAATTCTACGCCGGCCGTCCCATCGTCGTGACCGGCGGTGCGGGATTTATCGGTTCGACTCTCGTCGATCATCTGGTGCGCACACGGGGTGTCAGCCCGTCCGATATCGGGGTACCTCGCAGCGCCGAGCTTGACTTGCGCCGATTCGAAAATGCTCAGCGCGCGCTGGATGGTGCCGAGATCGTGTTTCACCTTGCCGCGCCGACTGGCGGAATTGCCTACAGCCGCAGCCATCCAGCGAGTCAGTACGTGAGTTGCGCGCTCATCGACGTGAACGTGCTCGAAGCGGCGCGTCTGGCCGGCGTCAGCAAAGTCATCATGCTCGGCAACCTGCTCGCGTATCCCGCCGCGGCACCGTCCCCGCTCCGCGAGGAGGGGCTACATGACGGCCGCATTGCCGACACGCATCTCGGTATCGGGCTCGCGAAGCGGAACCTGGTGCTTTTGGGCGAAATGTACCATCGCGAGTACGGCATGGATGTCGCCACAGTGCTCTCCGCGAATGCGTACGGGCCTCGCGATCGCTTCGATGTCACCATCTCACACGTGATTCCGGCGACTATCATGAAGTGCTTCGACGACAGTGCCGAACTGGTCGTCTGGGGCGACGGCACTCCCACCAGGGATTTCCTGTATGTGGAGGACATTGCCGAAGGGTTGGCGCTCGCGGGCGAGCATCTCGCCGGGCCCGAGTTCGTCAACCTCGCCTCCGGCCGCGAGGTCAGTATTCGCGAGCTGGTGCACACGATCGCGGATCTCTGTGGCTATACGGGTCAGATCCGGTTTGATGCGACAAAGGCAGGTGGCGATCCACGCCGGTCGGCGAGCACCGAGCGAGCCACTCGACTACTGCAGTTTGCGCCGCGGTACACGTTCGAAGAGGGCCTTCGCCGCACCATCGATTGGTATCGTTCAGAAGTCCGCGCCTCACGCGCAGTGCCGTGACCGATTACATCGCCCAAATGGCGCCGTGGATCGGTGAGGAGGAAAAGCAGGCCGTCCGCGATTACCTCGATTCCGGCGGATGGATCACCGAGTTCAGAGAAACGCGCCGGTTCGAGCAAGCCATCGCCGAGTACGTGGGCAGCCGTCACGCCTCTATTGTTACCAACGGCACCGTAAGCCTCTTCGTTGGTCTCGCCGCTCTCGGCATCAAGACGGGCGACGAGGTCATCGTTCCCGCCTTCTCGATGATCGCGTCAGCCAACGCCGTTCTGCTTGCGGGCGCGACCCCGGTATTTGTCGACGTCGATGCCCAGACCCTCTGCCTCGATATCGAAGCGACGGAGGCCGCCATCACGACCCGCACCAAGGCTGCCATGCTTGTCAGTCTCAACGGGCGGGCGCCGGACATGGACTGCCTGATGGCGATGTGCGCGCGACACAACGTGGCGGTCCTCGAGGACAGTGCTCAATCGCTCGGTTCGCGTTGGCATGGGCGTCACCTGGGCACATTCGGCCGGATCGGCAGTTTCTCGTTCAGCGCGCCGAAAATCATCACCACCGGGCAGGGAGGCGCGCTCGTGACCGACGACGATGATTTGATCGGGCGCGTTCACAAGCTGCGCGACTTCGGGCGCGCACGCTCCGGGGTCGACGAGCATGTGGCGCTCGGGTTCAACTTCAAATTCACCGACCTTCAGGCCGTCGTCGGACTCGCCCAAATGCGGAAGCTCGATTGGCGTGTCCAACGGAAGAAGGAGATCTTCGCTCGGTATCAGACCGCGCTCCGAGACGTGCCCGACGTGCAATTCTTGCCGACGGACTTGAACGAGACTGCTCCATGGTTTATCGACGTGCTCGTCCCTGATCCAGCCGCGTTGCAAACACATCTCCACCAGCGCGGCATCGGGTCACGGCCGTTCTATCCGAGTATTCCTACGCAGTCGCCGTACCGGCTCGATCGACGCTATCCTCGCGCCGAGTTTGCCGCGCTGCACGGCCTGTGGCTTCCCTCATCGTCTTTTCTCGACGATCGAACGGTCGACAACGTCGCCTCCGCAATCCGTGAGTTCTACCAGGCGTGAAGATCCATCTTGGTTGCGGAAAGCGCTACCTGCCGGGGTTCGTCCATATCGATCTCCTCGACGCGCCGCATATCGACTACCGCCACGACGTGCGGACGTTGCCGATGCTTGACGACAACAGCGCCGAGCTGATTTATGCGTGTCACGTGCTCGAGTACTTTGATCGTACTGAGGCGCTCGAGGTGTTACGAGAGTGGCGCCGAGTGCTCGCCACGAAGGGTGTGCTTCGAGTGGCGGTACCGGACTTCGCCGCTCTGGCGGAGGTGTACCGAGAGACGTCGAACCTGGCGCTCATCCACGGTCCGCTGTATGGCGCGTGGAAGGTCGTGGGACCTGACGGTGCGTCCGCGCTCTACCACCGGACGGTCTACGATTTCGAGACGCTCCGCAGCACGCTGCAGAGTGCAGGCTTTCGTGAGGTGCGCCGCTACGACTGGCGGGATACGGTACACAAGGATTTCGACGATTACTCGCAAGCGTACATTCCGCACATGGACAAAGAGGCAGGGCGGCTGATCAGCCTGAACGTCGAGGCCGTCAAATGACACACTGCCGGCGCTCCTCTCGTCATCGACATCCTGGTGAGCCGCGGTCCGCAACGGCGCATCCGCCTCGCAGCCTGCGGATCCGCCGTTAGAGAGCTCCCGCTTCGGCAGCTACGGGGATATTATGCTGCCGCCGACATCCTGCAGTGATTGCGGCGGTGTCATCGTGGACCCCAACGCCTTCCACTGATTCCAATCGTTATAGACGCCGGTCCAGCCGTTGCCCCAGAGAAAGTACTGCGTAAAAGAGAGCGACGGCACATGGTACGTGTTGCGGGAGAAGGTGAGGTTCTTCGAGCCATTCAGATACGGCGCCAGCTCTGTTGAGGTGCACTGGGAGAGGTTGTTGAAGCCGCTCGCGAACGCGTATCTCTGCGTGCCGACGACGACCGTGTTGTCGTACGCCGCATTGTCCCGCAGATCGGACTCGCCGATGCCATCCGGGCAGTTGAGGAAATATTCGATGCCGCCGAAATTGGCTTCGAGCAAGTTGTTGGAGATCTGGGCCCCCTGGGACACGGAGATAAAAACCCCGTCCTCACCATTGCGCCGGATCGTGTTGTTTGTGATGGTGACGCCGATGCTGCCCTCGAAGACAATGCCGTTGCCTGCGTTATCCTCGACGCGGTTGCGATCGATGAGTGCGGCCGCATTGAGGTTGTTGTCGTACCAGATGCCGTCGCGCAGGTTGTGATGGACGAAATTGTTGCGGAACGCCACGTTCGTCGACGAGGCCACCTTCTGTTCCGGGCCGTTCGAGGCGATCTCGTTGCTGTCGACGATCGTATTATCGGCGTACTGTCCTATGTAGCCGCCGCCCCGCTCGCCCGGATTAGGGGATGAGGGATTGCCCACGTTGTGGTGGATGTAATTGTTCCGGATGGTGGCGTTGCCCGCGAACACGAGGCCAAATTTGTTGGAGGCAATCTCGTTGTGATCGATCAACCAGTGAGCGGCGCTCCGGGTATACGACGCATTGATGCCTGTCGAGTGGGACATGTTGCGGATCACGAGATTCTGGATGGTCACGTTGTCGATGGGTCCAGTCGGATCGCCCGAGTTGTTCGGATCGTCGTACACCCGGAACGCGGCCTGCGAGTCATCAGTCGTCGACCAGCTGACGCCGTCCAGGATGGCACCATACTCGCCGACGAAAACATTCCCAGTCTTCGGCGTGACTGAGGAGGTCACATAATGGATCCCCGATTTCAGACAGAACGTCGTCGCCCCTTGATTCCCATCGACGGCGCTCTGGATTGAAGATCCAGGGAAAATGTTCACGGCGCCCGCCGGACACGTGATCGTCGACTGAGGGCCAACCCCCGATGAGGATGGCGGCGTGACCGTCACCGTAAAGCTGCAGGTGGCCGTTTGCTTGGGCTGCGAACTGTCTTGTGCGGTCACTTGCACCGTCGTGGACCCGACCGCAAAGTTGCTGCCCGATACCGGCGAGCCGCTGGTCGTATAGGGAGACGTTCCGCCCGACGGGGTGGGGATGACGTAGGTTACAGGGACCGGATTTCCGTCTGGCGAGGAGACCGTCTTATTCGCCGGGCAGTTGGCGATCAGCGCGGACGGCGAATAGGTGACCGTCACCGTAAAGCTGCAGGTGGCCGTCTTCTGGGGTTGCGAACTGTCTTGTGCGGTGACTTGCACCGTTGTCGTCCCGACAGAAAAGTTGCTGCCCGATGGCGGCACGCCGTTGGTGGTATAGGGAGGCGTTCCACCCGACGGGCTGGGGATGACGTAAGTTACAGGGACCGGATTGTTATCTGGCGAGGTGGCCGTCTTATTCGCCGGGCAGTTGGCGATAAGCGGTGGCGGCGCCGAAGCGCTTATGGTCAATTGCACACTGACGGTGGCCGGCGATCCCTGCGCGCCCGCGCTCTGGACGACGAACGAGGTCGGGTACTGCCCCGGCGGCAGCGTGGATGTGCTGAAGGTCAACGTCAGCGTACCGGTGTTAACACCGGTTGTTGGCGATACGGTCAGCCAGGTCGGCCAACCCCCCGTCGGTGCCATAACCGACCATTTGAGGGCCGCTCTACCAGCGTTCCTTACTTGCACGGTCTGCGATGATGCGTTGGTGCCTTGGGGCGCCTGGGCGGTCACCGAAGTCGGCGTGACGGAAAGCACCTGCTGTGCGTCCGCGACACCGGAGACGAGCAGCGCAGCAAAACAAAGCAGGAGAAATCTGGCAGCGAGGAACAGGCGGGGGAGCGTGTCCATGACATTCCTGGTTCGGTGATAGCTGTTGCTGATTCGGCCGCCGAAGCGGCAACAAGAGCCTAACAGATATCCGAGTATTCGGCCTGTGAAAACAGCGGCGACGTTCGGCGTAATTCTGTTTTACGCGTGGCGAAAATTGTCAGTCGCTGCGCTGCCGGTGGCCGCGGCTTGTGGGACACGAAATCAGCTGCGGCATCTTGCTGAAGGGACTGCCATTGATTCCAGGACTTCATTAAATACCATTACCAGTACTACCTACGTGTCCCGGAC
>JBKPRH010000384.1:0-6061 GCA_046765795.1 Acidobacteriota bacterium
GTGCATCACCGAGCGGGAAGGGGCGCTCGACCGGCGCTGACACCCGCGTATAGACATGGCGATCGGGAATGAATCCGCGCGGCGCGGACGTGACTTTGAAATCGAAGGACTCGCTGATGCGAGTGGAGACTCCGTCCACCGTCATCGTCATCCCATCGTCAGAGAGACTCCAGATCCAGAGCACCGAGTAGTTCGTGCCAGGAGCCTTGACGGTGACGAGGCGATTGCCGTCCCATCGTGACTGAACGACGGGCTCGAGTGACTTCTCGCCGCCGCGTCGCGGACGCCAGCGATCGAAGGGCAGCTCCCACGGAATAATCGCGATCTGTCCCCTCGACTCCGCTCGGGGCGGGCCCGACGACAACTGAAGGACGGCCATCTCGATGTGGGAAGACGTCTGTGTGATCACGCGGAGCTGGCCGTAGACGCGGTCGTCGCTCTGGGTGGGGTCAAGCAGCCAGACGCCGGAGAAGTCGGGCTTCTGTTGCGCACCCGGCGTTGCTGATAGCGCGGCGATAACGACGAGCACCGTAGAGACTGAGCGAATCATCTGGACGCGCCTCGCATTGACCAAGGAGTATGCCAGAGCGCCGGACAGACCTAACTCGCTGGATGCACGTGAGTTGTGCGTGTCGTGCGCGGCTGCCGCTCGCGCAACTGTTCGACCGTGGGACGCGCGCGTTCCGGCGGCGGCCAGTCCCCGGTAACGTTTCATCGCGAGGATGGGACTTTACAGGTAGATGGACGCACTCGAGGTGATCGTGACGCGGGCACGGGACGGCGAAGCCGAGGCATTCGGCATTCTCGTCCGCCGCTTTCAGGACATGGCCGTCGGCTACGGCTACTCGATCCTCCACGACTTCCAACTCGCCGAAGACGCGGCCCAGGAGGCGTTCTTCGAGGCGTATCGCACGCTGTCCAAGTTGAGAGAACCGGCGGCGTTTGCAGGCTGGTTCCGGCGAATCGTGTTCAAACAGTGCGATCGCATCACGCGCCGACGCGTGGTCGCGACCGTGCCGCTCGACACTTCGCACGACCCGGCAGCTGTGGTGTCCGGCTTTCCTGGGCGCCGTAGCCCGTGGCGCGAAGGCAGCAGCCGGACCGGCGATCAGAACGAAAGGAAGGCCGAGGTGTTCGAGGCGATGCGCGAGCTGCCGGAACACGAGCGCTCGGCGATGACGCTCTTCTACATCGGCGGCTACTCGATGGACGAGGTCGCGACATTCCTCGAGGTCCCCGTGTCCACCGTCAAGGGCCGCCTTCACTCGGCGCGCGAGCGACTGCGGACGATGCTGCTCGACACGGTGGCCGACGATCTGCGCGCCCGCAGGCCGTCTCGCAACGAGTCGTTCGCGACCACCGTGGTCGATCTGCTGAAGGCGGCACGCGCCGGCGACATCGAGCGCGTGAAGACGCTGCTCAAGGCCGATCCGCGATTGCTCGTCGCGCGCGATCCGATGGGGAACACCGCCCTGATCATCGCGGTGAACAGCGGCCACGAGGCGTTGGCCGATTTGTTGTTCGATGCCGGCGTCGAACCTGGTCTGCACGAAGCAGCAGCGATCGGCGACAGCGACCGCGTTCGTGCGGCGCTCGAACGGGACGCGTCGCGACTCGATACGGATTCGCCGGAAGGCTTCACGCCGCTGGCCCTGGCCGCGCACTTCGGTCACCTCGAGGTCATGCGGCTGCTGATCGATCGCGGTGCCGACGTGAATCGTGTGGCCACGCATCGGATCGGGGTCACGCCACTCCACGCTGCGTTGTTTGGACGACAAGTGGACGCGGCGCTGCTGCTCATTGAACGCGGCGCCGACGTCACGCCCGCACGAGGCGGGTCGGGCTGGAAGCGCGCCGGTTGGACGGCATTGCACTACGCGGCGGGCATGGGGTTCAGCACTCTCATGCAGCCGTTGCTCGATCGCGGAGCGGATCCCACTCGTGCCGACGAGGAAGGAAAGACGCCGCTCGACGTCGCGATCGAAGCCAACCACGCAGACATTGTCGATGTGCTTCGTTCCAGGGGGGCGAAATGAGGACGATCCTTGTCGGTTCGTGGTTGGTGGTTAGTGGTTGGTGGATCCAGCTACAACCAACCACCAACTACCAACTACTAACCACTAACCAGGTGATAGCGATGGCGCAAACAGTGGAAGTCAGTGAGATCCTCCAGGCCAAATATCGCGGCAACAACGCACGCGTCGAGGAGTTGCTCAGGGCCGGCCCGGCCTTGAACATCTTCGAAGCCGCCGCAACGGGGCAGACTGCGCGCGTTCGAGAGTTGCTGTCCGCGACGCCCGCACTCGTCAATGCCTATGCGCCGGATGGATTTCATCCGTTAGGCCTGGCCGCATTCTTCGGCAACAAGGAAACCGTGGAGGCGTTGCTCCAGGCCGGTGCTGACGTGAATCAGCAGTCCCGCGAATCCATGAAGGTGAGCGCGCTCCATTCTTCCGCTGCCGCCCGTCGTCCGGATATCGCTGCATTGTTGCTGGCCAACGGAGCGAACCCGAACCTGCGTGGAGAGGCTGGCGTGACCGTGTTTCACGAGGTGGCGTTGACCGGTCAGATCGATCTCGCCGAGATGCTGGTGCAACGCGGCGGCGATGTGACCGCGACCGACAACTCAGGGAAAACGCCGCTCGGGTACGCCATCGACGGCAAGAAAGACGCAATGGCCGCGTGGTTGCGGGCGCACGGCGCGAGATAACGGAGAGTACGGAGGCAACGGTATCTCCGCACTCTCCGTTAACTCAAATCAAACGCTGAGATCGTTTGACGATCGCGAACGTAGAGGGTGGTCCCGACCAGCGTGGGCGGCGTCCAGGCCAGATGCTTCAGGACGGTCGCCTTCGCCAGCACTTTCAAACCTTGTGGCGAGAGCGTCGCGAGGCCGAGGGTGCCGTCCTCGTCGAGCACGATGACCTTACCGTCAGCGTAGAGGAGTTGCGCTCGCGCAAAGCTGCGGTCCTGCCAGGTGACGTTGCCATTCTTGAGATCGATGGCCGAGATGAATGCCGGGCCGAAGTCGCCGCTTGATGCGTAGGCGTACTCGCCGAGACGGATGATGGTGCCGATGTGAATGCGCATCCGCTGGCTATGCCACTTCTCGGTGACCGTCGTCTTGCCACCAGACTGTCGCAGTTCGAGCGCGCGCGTGCCGACGCCATAGGCCGATGACACGAGCAGCAGATGCTGGTCGGCGACCCAGACCGGTGTGCTGATGTTGAGCCCCCAGTCCGTTTTGTGCGGATGCCTCCATAACTCGCGACCATTCGCCGGATCCATGCCGGTCACCACGTCGCCGCCGAACACCACGAGCTGGGGCTGTTTATCGACGTCGATCAGAATCGGCGACGCGGGCGCCCACACGAAGTAACCGTTCTTCCACAGCAGCTTGCCCGAGGCCTGATCGAAGGCCGCCACCGCCTGATTCGGCCCGCCCATCGTCACAATGATGGTGTTGTTGTAGAGAAGAGGACTGCCGCTGTAGCCGCGTCCGGTCAGCGGCGCATTGAACTCCTTGACGAAGTCGTGCGACCAGATGCGTTTGCCGGTTGTCTTGTCGAGCGCAAACAGCTCACTGCGCGAACTCGCCGCGAACAGTCGATTACCAACGATCAGCGGCGTGCTGTGCGGTCCGAATCCCTGATCGAACTGAATGCCGTTTGGCGGCGCCGGATATTTGAATTCCCAGATCGTCTTCCCGCTCGCAGCATCCAGGGCGGCGACGACCTCTTCGTGCGAGGCGGACGGCTGCTGCGTAATGCGACGGTACATCGTGTAGAGGCGTCCGTTCTCGACGAGTACCGAGGAGTGGCCGTCGCCGAGATTGCGGCTCCACAGCTTCTTCGGTCCGCTCGCAGGCCAGCTCGAGGCCAGACCTTTGCTATCGGACATGAAGTCACGGCCGGCTCCGCCCCACTGCGTCCATGACGGAGTCGTCTGGCCGAGTGTCGTCGCGGGCGCAACGGCGAGTGCCGTCAGGAGCATGAGCCGGGCTGCGCCACGAATGGTCATGTCATTCACCTCGAAGGGCCTGCACGGGATTGGTTCGAGCGGCGCTCGACCCCGGGATGAGTGATGCGCATACCGAGACGAGGACCAGTGTCATGCCGGCGATCGCGAACGTGCCGAGGTCGAGTGGGGTGATGCCAAACAGTCTCGAGGACAGCAGACGCGTCACGGCAGCGGCGCCGGCCAACCCGAGCAGCAATCCGATCGACGAGAGCGCGAGTCCCTCACCGACGAACGACTGCAGCACACGCGAGGCTGTCGCGCCGAGCGCCATGCGGATGCCGATTTCCTTCCGGCGACGCACAGCGGCGTAGGCGATGAGTCCATAGAGTCCGACCGCAGCGAGTAACATCGCGGAGGTCGCAAAGGCGCCGAGCAGGATCGTCAACAGCCGCTGCATGTCCAGATCGCGTCGAATGAGCGTCGTCATCGATTCAAAGCGGATGAAGGGCAATGTGGGGTCGAGGGCTCTCATCGCCTCTCGCATGCCGGACTCGACCGGGGCCGCGGATCCGCTGACGCGAACGATCCATTTCATATCGAAGAACCGGTTGGCGATCTGGACACCGGCGTCGGGAGCTTGCGCGGCCGGCACGTAGACGGCGGGCGAGGCGGCGCTTCCAAGCGCGCCAATCGTCAGGTTGCGCACGAACCCCGCATTCGATCGCCCCTTCACGTCAGCGACCACGCCGATGATCTCGCGTGGTCCGTCGTTGCCGAACGCGAGTGTGTGGCCGACCACGTTCACCTGCCCGAAATACGCTCGCGCGAACGCCTCGTTGACGACGGCGACGAGAGGACGGCCGGCGCGATGGTCGTCCGCAAACGTGTTCCCGGCTCGTGTCGCGATCTGGAAGAGAGAGAAATACTCCGGCGACACATATCGCCAGTCCACCGCTCGCGTCTGGTCAATCAGCGCTCCGGGCGGCGGCGCCATTGCCAAGTTGAGACCGGACTCAATCGGGACGCTGTTCGACACGGCGACCGCTGTGACGCCGGGTAAATTGTGGATGCGCGCGAGGCCCTGTTCGAGAAGCCGTTGACGCGTGTCGGCACTTTCGGCACTGGTACCTTGCAGTGACATCCGTCCGACGAGGATGCCTTCGGGCGCGAACCCGAGGTCGACGCTCGTGAGATTCATGAAGGATCGGATCAGCAGTCCGGCGCCGACGAGGAGAACGACTGCGAGAGCGACTTCCGCGACGGTCAACGTCCGACGGATGGTGGCCGTTGCGGGACCCGCGGTCGTGCGTGAGGTAAGCGCAGTGCCGGGATCCACGCGTGAGAGCGCGAGGGCCGGCGTGAGCCCAAAGAAGATGCCGGCGGCGAGCGTGACGCCGGTGGTGACGAGCAGCACTCGCCAGTCGAGACTGACGGTCCCGCCAGACAGGAGATCGCGCGCCGTGTCTTCGGACACGAAGGCGATGAGCGACTGCATGGAGGCGGATGCGACGAGCAAGCCGAGGACGGATCCGGCAGCCGCCAGCAGCAGCGATTCGGTGAGGAAGTGGCGAATCAGCCGGCCGCGACTGGCGCCAAGCGATGCGCGCGTCGCGATCTCGCGGTGACGAGCGACCGCGCGCGCGATGTACAGATTGGCCACGTTCACGCACGCGATCAGCAGCAGGAACGCGACCGCACCGAGCAGCATGAGCACCGGTTGTCGCACACCGCTTCCCAGGACCTCGCGGTATCCGGTCCAGGAGAAGCGCGGTACTCGGCTCTCGGCGAAATTGGGAATCGTGCGCATGAGATCCGTGCGCACGGCTTCGAGCTCTGTCTGCGCTGATTCGGTCGTCCCACTGGGTCGTAACCGACCAATGACACGATAGTTGACGCCGGTGTCGCGCTCAGTCGTACGAAGAGGCGTCAGCACGTCGGCGCTGGGGATCGAGACAAAGTCCGACGGCAGCACGCCGACGATCGTGTATGGCCGGCCACCAAGCGTCACGCTGTTCCCGAGCGCAGTGGTCGGGTTCGTGAAGAGGCGTGTGGCCAGACTCTCGCTGATCATCGCGGCGTCAGGGCCCCGCGGCGTGTCTTC
>JBKPRH010000385.1:0-11119 GCA_046765795.1 Acidobacteriota bacterium
GCGTTCACCTGGCGCTTCTGATCCTTGTCGTAGGTGGTCGGAATCTCTGACAAGAGCACCACATTGGCGAGAGCCTTTTCGGTGTCGTAGCCGACGAGGGCGTTCCCCGCTTCGGCCACGATGGCCTCGTGCAAGTCGATGGCTTCCTGGAGTTCCGTATGCATGAACTGTGAATCATACCAGCGAGGGCTCAGCCCTGATGCCCCGGCTTCGAGAGGCTGTGGTACTGTGCACCGCCGGATGACTCAGACCCGCACGGAGACCCAGCAAGGGTCCATCAAGATCGTCGCGCTGGCCAGCCTGATCGGTACCACGATCGAGTGGTACGACTTCTTTCTCTACGGCACGGCAGCCGCCCTCGTCTTCAATCGGCTGTTCTTCCCGAACTCGGAGCCCCTGATGGGGACGCTCCTGTCCTTCGGCACGTTCGCCGTGGGATTCTTCGCACGTCCTGTCGGCGGCATCGTCATCGGCCACTACGGGGACAAAATCGGCCGCAAGTCGATGCTGGTCCTGACGCTCGTGATCATGGGCGTCGCCACCTTCCTGATCGGCCTGCTGCCGACCTATGCACAGATTGGCCCGTGGGCAGCGGTGGCCCTCGTCGTGCTCCGGCTCGCGCAGGGGTTCGGGGTCGGCGGCGAGTGGGGTGGCGCGGTGCTGATGGCCGTCGAGCACGCGCCCCCCGGACGTCGCGGCTTCTACGGAAGCTGGCCGCAGATCGGCGTGCCGGCAGGGCTCGCGCTCTCCACGGCGGTGTTCGCGGTCTTCTCCAGACTGCCCGAGGATCAGTTCCTGTCGTGGGGTTGGCGAGTGCCGTTCCTCGTGAGCGCCGTGCTCGTCGGCGTCGGCCTGGTGATTCGAATGAAGATCGTCGAGACACCGGCCTTCACGAAAGTGAAGGAACAGTCGGCCGAAGCGCGTCAGCCGATCGTCGAGGTGCTTCGCACCTATCCACGAGAAGTGCTCCTCGCGATGGGGGCACGCGTGGCCGAGAACGGCGCGTTCTACATCTACAGCGCATTCGTGCTGGCCTACTGGACGCAGCAGCTGAAACAGCCGCAGCCGTTGATCCTGAACGCTCTGCTCTTCGCCGCGATCTGCGAACTGGCGGCGATCCCGTTTTACGGCGCGCTGTCGGATCGCCTTGGCCGGCGGCCGGTGTATCTGTTTGGCGCGATCATGACCGCCGTGCTCGCGTTTCCGCTCTTCTGGTTGATGGAGACCGGCTCGGTCCTGCTCATGACCGTGGCGATGTTCGTCGTCTTCATGTTTTCCCACGCGCCGATGTATGGCCCGCAGGCGGCGTTCCTGTCAGAGATGTTCGGCACACGAGTTCGCTACAGCGGCACCTCGCTCGGCTCGCAGCTCGCGTCAGTGCTGGCAGGAGGGCTCTCACCCATCATTGCCGCTGCGTTGCTCAGCGCGTACGGACGGACGGCTGTTGCGTCGTATGTCATCTTCATGGCCGTGGTCACGATCGTCGCAGTACTTGCCGCATCCGAGACTCACCGCGAAGAGATCGATTAGGCTTGGGCTTTCGGCGCTGGGCTCTTGGCTTTACGATCAGATGTTTGCACGAGAAACCCAAAGCCTAGAGCCCAGAGCCTGAAGCGCCTATTCCGATGCAGACAATGAAAGCGGCAATTCTCGAGTCGGCCCCTGGTGGGCTTCGCGTCGAGGAAATCCCCGTCCCCGAACCGCGCGCCGGCGAAGTCCTTGTGAAGGTCAGCGCGTGCGGCGTATGCCACACCGACCTGCACGTGATGAAGGCCGAAGTCGCATTCCCGACTCCAGCTGTGATGGGTCACGAGATCTCCGGCACGGTCGCCGCCCTGGGACCCGGCGTCCCAGGTCCGGCGGTTGGAACGAAGGTCGCCTCCGCGTTCATCATGCCCTGCGGGTTCTGCCCCGCGTGCGGTGCGGGTCGCGACGATCTCTGCGACAACTTCTTCGCGATGAATCGTCTGAAGGGCACGCTCTACGACGGCACGTCGCGGTTACGTCGCAAGAACGGTTCCCCGATCGCGATGTATTCGATGGCCGGCCTCGCGGAGTACGCGGTGGTGCCAGCGACAGACGTCTTTCCCTTGATCGACGGCCTGCCGCTCGAAGAGTCAGCGGTACTCGGGTGCGCCATCTTCACTGCGTACGGCGCAGTCCGCCACGGCGCCGAGCTGCGCGGCGGCGAGCGCATCGCGGTCGTCGCGACCGGCGGCGTCGGCATCAACATCATTCAGATTGCGAAAGCCTTCGGCGCGTCGCAAATCATCGCCGTCGATATTCGCGATGACAAGCTCGAGGCAGCCAAACGTCTCGGCGCGACCGACGTCATCAACGCAACGGCGACAGATGTCGGCGCACGCGTGCGCGCGCTGACCGATGGCAAAGGCGTGGACGTGGCCTTCGAAGTCCTCGGCCTGCCGCAGACGTTTACGCAGGCGTTCGAGATCATTCGCGACGGCGGGCGCATGGTGGCGGTGGGCATCGCGCCTGGCAAGACCACCGCACCCGTCGAGATCACGCGACTCGTCCGCCGCGAACTGCGCATCATCGGTTCCTATGGCGCCCGCACCCGCAGCGATATGCCGGAGATTATTCGCCTGGCCGCCCAGGGCATTTTCAGACCAGAGACGATGGTGACGCAGCGGTTCTCGCTCGATGAGGCCGATGCGGGATATCAGGCGCTCGCGCGCGGGGAGATTGTGGGCCGGGCGATCGTTGTTCCGTAGGACATCCGCGCCCCACGAAACGCGGAGACGCGGGGCCGCGGAGATAATGAGGCAATAAAAAGGTGACCGAATGATTGGGCAAGAAACACTCCTGAATTTTGTCGGCGGCCAGTGGGAAGCCGCGTCCGCCGCGCAGACGATTCCTGTCCGCAATCCCGCGACGGGCGATACGCTCGCGGCCGCACCGCTATCTTCTTCAGCCGACGTCGCCAAAGCGGTGAAGGCCGCATCGAAGGCGCTGCATGCATGGCGTCGCACGCCGGCCGGCGATCGCATCCAGCCACTCTTCCGCCTCAAGGCACTTCTCGACGCGAACTTCACCGAGATCGCAAAGCTGGTGACGCAAGAGTGCGGGAAAACGCTCGCCGAATCCGAAGGCGAGTTGAAACGCGGCATCGAAAACGTCGAAGTCGCCTGCGGCATCCCGTCGCTCATGATGGGCAGCAACCTCGAGGACATCGCCTCGGGCATCGACGAGCTTATGATTCGTCAGCCGGTTGGCGTCGTCGCAGTGATCACGCCGTTCAACTTCCCCGGCATGATTCCGCTGTGGTTCCTGCCTTACGCGGTCGCCTGCGGCAACACAGTGGTGCTCAAACCATCCGAGAAGACGCCGCTGACGATGGCGCGGATCCTCCAGTTGACGGAGCAGGCAGGCTTCCCGCCGGGCGTGATCAATCTCGTGCACGGCGGGAAGGATGCGGTGGACGCGCTGCTCGATCATCCCGAAGTCCGCGCGATCTCGTTCGTCGGCTCGACGCCCGTCGCCCGCTACATCTACAGTCGCGCGGCTGCGAACGGCAAGCGCGTGCAGTGCCAGGGCGGCGCCAAGAACCCGGTCGTCGTGCTGCCCGACGCCGACCTGGAGATGACGACAAAGATCGTCGCGGATTCGGCGTTCGGCTGCGCCGGTCAGCGCTGTCTCGCCTCGTCAGTGGTCATTGCGGTGGCCGATGCGGCGAAGCCCTTCACGCAGCAGATCAGCGACGCGGCCACCTCGCGCAAAGTCGGCTACGGCCTCGACAAGGGCACGGAGATGGGGCCGGTGATTTCATCCGAGAGCCGCACTCGCATCGAAGGCCTGATCGCACAGGGCATCGCCGCCGGAGCCAAGCCGCTCGTTGATGGACGCCAGCCGAAGATTCCCGGGTATGACCAGGGCAACTTCATCCGGCCGACGGTGCTCACCGATGTCGATCCCGCGGGCGAACTGGCGCGCACTGAAGTGTTCGGTCCCGTGTTGAGCGTGATGCGGGCGGATTCGGTGGAAGGCGCGATCGAGCTGGTCAACGGCTCTGCGTACGGCAACATGGCGTGTCTGTTCACGTCGAGTGGTTCCGCGGCCCGCCAATTCCGCTACGAGACGCGCGTCGGCAACGTGGGCATCAACGTCGGCGTCGCCGCACCGATGGCCTACTTCCCGTTCTCGGGATGGAAGGACAGCTTCTTCGGCGACCTGCATGCGCAGGGGCGCGACGCGATCGACTTCTACACTGAGAAGAAAGTCGTCGTCGAACGCTGGCCGTCGACGTGGTCACGAAAGTTTTAGGCGCTGGGCTCGCGATCGTCGCGCTCGCGGCGATCGCGCTCGCGTTTCCAGCGTTTCGTCACCTTCGCGAAGTCCCGCCATCGAGTCCAGCGATCCGCGCGGCGTTTCCAGCGCCGCCCGGAACAGAACTCGGATCCGGCGACGATGTGCTCGACGCAGCCATCTCACCTGACCAACGACAAGTCGTATTCGTCGCAACGAGTGGCGGCACCGCATCCCTCTGGCGGCGTGCACTGGACAGCGACCGTGCGACGCGAATTGCCAACACGGAAGGAGCTCAACTGCCCTCGTGGAAACAGACGGGGAATGTTGTGTCCTTTTTTGCTGGCGACCGGCTGAAGCAAGTGTCACTCACCGATGGTGCGGTCCGCGATCTGGCGACAGCAAAGGACCCGCTCGGGGCATCTTGGCTTCCCGACGGCTCGTTGTTATACGCAGCCGATCGGCGCGACGTCATACGTCGTCTTCAGAACGGCGTGGTGAGCGACGCGACCAAGTTGCGGGACGGCGATCGCTGGCATGCATTTCCGATGGCGGCCGGTGATGATGGTGCCTTTATATATACCGCGGCCCTCGACGTTCATCGGCACGTCGTTCGATTTGTCGATGCGAATGGCGAGCGCGACCTCACCACGACCTCAGGTCACGGACAGCTCGTCGGCGACACCTTGCTTTACGTTCGCGACAAGGTGCTACTCGGACAACGTCTCGCACCCGAGACTCGTCAGTTGTCAGGGAGCGCGATCCCGATTGCACTCGATGTTGGCACGCACACGTTTGGGCACGGCTTCTTCACCGCGTCACCGCGCGTGCTGATCACCGCCCCGTCGGTTTCGCGGAACTATCAACCCACCTGGTTCCCGCTCGCTGGCGGACAGGGCACTCCGATAGGTGAGCCCGGCGACCACTGGCAGGTGCGTCTCTCGCCAGACGATCGGTTCGCGGCGCTCACGCAAACCACAATCCTACTAGGGACGCTCGACGTGGCGGTGATGCGGCTAGTAGACGGAGCTGGCTTTACGGAGCAACTGACGCGTGCAGTTGCACCTGACAGCGATCCCGTCTGGTCGCCTGACGGCCACGTGATTGCGTTTCGCTCGCTCCAGGACGGACCGCCGCGACTTTACACGCACATGGCGCACTTCAGCGGCGCGGAAGACGAGATCGTTCCACAGTCATCGACCGATGAAACGCCGACAGACTGGCGCAGCGATCGGATCATCGTTCACGCGCCCGGCGCGAAGGGTGATTTCGATCTGTGGCGTGTCAACGCACGAACCGGCGCGCGTGAGGTAGTCGCCAACACGCCCTTCAACGAGACTGATGGTCGCGTCTCGCCAGACAGCCGTTGGCTCGCGTACGTATCTGACGAATCCGGCCAGACCGACATTTATGCCATGCCATGGCCGCGCGGCCAGCGAGTGCGCGTCTCGTTCGCTGGCGGCGCTCGGCCGCGCTGGGCACATGGTGGACGCGCGGTGTTCTTCCTGCGCGGCAGCCAGATCATGCGCGCCGATGTCTCATCGTCCGGCTTCACGACACCGCGCGCGGTGTTCGACGTCGGCGGTATCCGGGACTTCGATGTCGCACATACGCGCGACGCGGTCCTCGCCTTGGTCCCTGATCCCTTCTTCACGGCTGCCGCGAGTTCTGTCATCGTCGATTGGCGTTCACTGGTGAAATGACATGCCGAACGGTCGCGTCGAAGCCATCTGGATCAAGCGGGCACATCGTGGACCGATGGACCCGGTGCGGGAGGCGCAGCTCGATCCCGAACGCGGACTCGTCGGCAGCGTCGATCGCAGCCGTCGTCGTCAGGTCACGCTGCTCGAAGCGGAAAGCTGGGCGCGGTTGATGGACGAACATGAGGCCGACATCGATCCATCCGCCCGTCGCGCGAACTTGCTGATCAGCGGCATCTCGTTGTTCGACACCCGCAACCGAGTGCTATGCGTGGGCGAAGTACGCCTTTCCATCGGTGGCGAAACGACACCGTGCGAGCGGATGGACGAGGCGTTGCCTGGTCTGCAGGACACTATGCGTCAAGGCCAATGGGCCGGCGGCGCATTCGCTCGAGTACAGACCGGCGGAACCGTTCGCGTCGGCGATCCGGTTGTCTGGCTGGAGACCGGGCACCCCGCTGTTGAATAGGTTCGATAGGATAGGCCCGTGGCCGCGCAATCCCTACTCGGAACCAGCCCGGCATTGAGCGCCGTGCGGGAGGAGCTCTCACGCCTTCTCACGCGACCCGCCACCACGTCGAGACGGCTCCCGCCCATCTTGATTCAAGGTGAGACCGGCACCGGCAAGGGGCTCGTGGCTCATCACATCCATCAGACCGGGCCACGCGCCGACGCGCCGTTCATCGACGTCAACTGCGCGGCGATTCCCGACACGCTGCTCGAGGCCGAGCTTTTCGGGTTCGAGCGCGGCGCGTTCACCGACGCGAAGCAGGCGAAAGCGGGCCTGCTGCAGCTCGCCCACCGCGGGACGATCTTCCTCGACGAAATCGGGCTGATGCAGGAACCGCTGCAGGCCAAGCTGCTGAAGGCACTCGAGGATCGCGCGGTCAGGCGTCTCGGCGGCACACGCGCTGAACCGGCCGACGCGTGGGTCATCGCCGCAACGAGCGAGGATCTGACGACCGCGATCCGCAGTCGGCGCTTTCGCGAAGACCTCTTCCATCGTCTTGCCGTCGTCACGCTGCAGCTCCCACCGCTGCGTGAACGCGGCGACGATGTGCTCCTGCTCGCCAGGCATTATCTCGATCGAGTGTGCCGCGACTACGGGCTGCCAGCGAAGTCTCTCACCGCGGATGCGGAGAAGGTGCTGCTGGTTTATCCCTGGCCAGGGAATGTGCGCGAGCTCGCCAATCTGATGGAGCGCGTCGCGCTCCTCTCCGATGGATCCGAGATCGCAGCCGCCGATCTACGTCTGCCGCGCACGCCACGTGTCACAGCGTCGCCGACCAAGTCAGGCGACACGGTGAACGACGAGATGGACGCGCTCGAGCGCGCGCGGATCGAAGAAGCGTTGCGCGCCGATGGATGGAACATCTCACGAGCAGCCGCCCGACTAGGCCTGCCGCGAAACACGTTCCGCTATCGGATGGAACGGCACGGCATCACCGATGGCGGCGAGAGCACGCCCCGCAGGCCACGTGCGAAGCCGTCGTCAGTTGAGGTCTCTCCGCAGGTGCGTTGGCAACGTGCGCGCATGACACTGCTGCACGCGCGTGTGACCCCGTCTGACGCCGCGACTGTCAGCGAGCATGAGCGAACCCGGATAGTGGACGAGGTCGCCGCGAAAGCGAGCGCGTTCGGCGGGCGGATTGTCGATATCGGCGCGACGTCTGTGGACGCCGCGTTCGGTCTCGATGTCGCCGAAGATGCCGCCCACCATGCCGCGCACGCCGCGTTTGCGATCCGGCGCGCGGTGGGGCCCACGTCAGTGCACATCGCGCTGCACACTGACGAAATCCTGATCGGACGTCTCGACGATCGCATCGAGCTCGACGCCGACGCGCGTCGCGCGGTTCATTCCACCTTCGATCGACTGCTGAGCTCAGCGCCTGCCGATCCAATCGTTGCGTCCGCAGCCAGCCGACACGTCCTCGATCGGCGGTTTGTTCTCGAACCCGTGGACGGCGTGTCCGGGAATGACACGTGGCGAGTCAACGGTCCGGTTGACACGCGCGAGCATGTGACGCCATTTGTCGCGCGGGCTCGCGAGATTGCGCTCCTCGAGGATCTCCTGGCGCACGCCGAGCGCGGACAAGGCCAGGCGGTGCTCATCGGCGGTGACCCAGGAATCGGCAAGAGCCGCCTGCTCGACGAATTCCGTCGGCGAACGACGGGCCGCGCAGCGTGGCTGCAGGGATCCGCGGTCTCGTTCGGCAACGCGTGGCCGTTTCATCCACTCATCGATCTGCTCAAGCACGCATTCGGCATTCAGGCCACCGACTCTGACGAGATCATCGGCGAACGTATCGATCGCGCCACGAGCCCGCTCGGCGCCTCGTTTGAGCCAGCGGCGCGATTCCTGCGGTCGTTGCTGTCGGTGGATCCTCGCGATGCGTCAATCGCGCAGCTCGATCCCAAGCTGCGACGGGCTGGTATCTTCGAAGCGATCGCTCAGTTCCTTCACGCCTCGTCAGAGACGCGTCCACTCATCGTCGTCCTCGAAGACTTGCACTGGATGGATCAGGCCACTGGAGAGTTCCTCGCCATGATGGGCGAGAGCTTGTCGTCAGGCCGCATTCTGCTCTGTGCGACCCACCGCAGCGGCTACGCGCAAAGCATCGCGAGCAATGTGTTCGGCACGCAGTTGACGCTCGCGCGCATCTCCCGCAGTGAGACAGGTGCGATCGCCAGCGCATTGATCGGCGCCGGGAGGCTTTCGAACGACCTGCAAATCCTCGTCGACGGCAAGACCGACGGCAACCCGTTCTTCATCGAAGAGGTCTTGCGATCGCTTCAGGAACGCGGACTCATCGAGCGTCGTGGTGATGAGATCGGACTCGTGCAGCCGACCGCCACGATCGATGTGCCGGACAGCGTTGAGGACGTGCTGCTCGGACGACTGCAGCGCCTCGATGCCTCGTCTCGGGACCTTCTCCTGGTCGCGGCCGTCATCGGACGAGAGTTCCCACGTCGAGTCCTGGAGCGCGTGCTCGTGGACGGTCCAGCGATCGAGGATCGCCTGCGGACGTTACGAGCGGCCGAACTGATTCACAACGCTCGCGTGTGGCCCGACGTGATTTACGGCTTCAAGCACGCACTGACCCACGAAGTCGCATATCACGCGCAGCCGGAGAGTGAACGACGGACCCAGCACGCCAGAATCGGCGAGGCGATCGAAAAGGTGTACGCGGACCGGCTGTCGGAACAGTACGGCGTCCTCACGCACCATTTCACACAGGCAGAGAGCTGGGACAAGTCGATGACCTATGCGATGGCTGCCGGAGAGCAGGCTGAGCGAACGTTCGCGACTCGCGAGGCACTTGCCCACTACGATGCGGCGCTCGCCGCCGCCAGGCATCTCGGCGGCGGGGTCGGCGATCCGGAGACGCTCATCCCCATCCACGAGGCCAAGGCGCGCCTGTTTTTTGTCATCAACGAGTTCGAGCAGTCCGCCGCCGAAGGCGAGCGCATCCTGCCGCTGGCTCGTCTCATCGGCAATCGCGTCAAAGAAGCCGAGGCGCACGCCACCATTGCCTGGGCCGCGATGTGGAGCCGCCGCGACCTCGATGCAGCGATTCGCGCCGCACGCGAGGCGATCGCCGTCGCCGAACCGGCTGGAGCGCTGTCCGTACAGGCACGCGCCCATCTGACGATCGGGTTCATTCGCGGCGTGACTGGCGTCAGGGACGAAAGCTATGCCGAGGTCGACAAGGCCGTGGCGATCAGCGCTGCCGCCGGAGATCGTGTCTACCGCTCGCTGTCGCTGACCATCGGCGGTCTGTTGCGCAACTGGACAGGCGACTACGACGAGGCGGCGCGAATGCAGGCGGAAGGACTCTCGCTCGCCCGCGAGACCGGCGTGCTGGTGCCCCTGCTTTTCAGTTGCTTCATGCGTGGGCTGACGCTGACCGGCAGAGGTGATTATGACGAGGCGTTTGCCTTGTTCAACGAAGGGCTGTCGCTCACGGAGCGGGTGGGCGACGAGACGATCCATCATCGACTGCTGAATTGTCTCGGCTGGCTGTTCGCCGATCTCGGCGACCTCGAAGAGGCCGAGGCGCTCAACACGATCAGCGCTCGAATCGGACGCCGGCGCGGCGACCCCGGCACGCAGCCGAACGCGGAGCTCAATCTGGCTGATGTCTTCCGAACGCGTGGTGAACTGGCGCGTGCACAGGATCAATACGACGAGGTATTCCGATTCTGGAAGGACCGGCCCTTCATCCAGTGGATGCGGTTTCGCTACTCGATCCGCATGTTCGCCGGTATGGGTGAGCTTGCCGTCGCTCAAGGCGATCTCCGCAAGGCACGAGAGCACAGCGCGTCATGCCTCGACCTCGCGACGCGGAGCGCATCGCGCAAGAACCTCGTGAAGGGATGGCGACTCGCCGGCGAGATTGCTCGCGTGGAGCGCAACTGGGATGCGGCTGAAGGCCACCTGCGAAAATCCCGCGACCTCGCGACGTCGCTGGGCAATCCGGTACAGCATTGGAAATCGGAGCTTGTACTGGGCCAGTGCCTGCAGGACGCCGGACGCGTGGACGATGCGCGTCAGGCGTTCCAGCGCGCCTTCGCCGTGATGCAGCGCGTTCGCGAACGGTTGCGCGATGAGCGGCTGCGGCAGGCATTTGAGAAGAATCCGGATCTCGCGATTGTGCGGAGCTTGATGAGCGACGTCTGATCGGCGCTGATGGTACCGGGGCGTAACCGTAGTCCCGCCCCGGCTCTCCGGCTACGACAGGATGAGCGACTGTCGTGCAGCCGTTGTTCGGACAACGAAGAGGATCGTCCCAGTGCCCATCAGGCCCAGCGTCGCCACGGCGATTTGTGCGCCCACTCCGACGCTGGCGAGTGCGTAGATGCTCGCGCCGATTCCGATCCACATCGAGGTGAGCGCGAGCATCTTGGCCTTGCGTGGCATCCCTCTGGTCTCCCTGAATCGCATCAGCGTTGGCCCGAACAACCGGTTGCTCTCGAGCCAGTGCTGGAGACGCGGCGAGCTGCGCGCGAACAGAAACGACGCCGCGAGCACGAACTCCGTCGTCGGCAGTCCAGGCACGAAGACGCCGATGACTCCCAGCGCGATGCAGACCACGCCGAGCGCTGCGAGTAGCACGCGGCCAATGGCGGGGCGTTCAGTGATGATGGTCATGACG
>JBKPRH010000386.1:0-6820 GCA_046765795.1 Acidobacteriota bacterium
TCGATTCTATGGAATCGACCAAGGCGTGGCAGCGTTTTGCAATCACGGCGTTCCCCGGGTGCGCCGCATGAACTTTTCATTCTCGAGGCAGATCTCGTCGATGATTTCCGTATCGGCCAGGATCTGCTGGTGTAGTGTGACCGTCCACGGTCGTGTATACGCCTTCGGGTCGTCTACCGTCACCTCGATGTGCAGATGACCGAAGTCCGGCCTTGAGATCCGCTCGCGGACCTTGCCGGCGCTCGTCAATGGACTGCCTCTGAGATCGAGCCACAGGTCGTCGCGAAACCCGATGGAGTCCACGACGAGCGTGTCACCCTCCCAGCGACCAACCGAGTACCCCTTCCACGAGGGGGTTGGATCCTCCGGCAGCGCACGACCATCCAGGAAGATCTGGCGGTAGTCGACGTTGTACTCCTCGAGTGCGATCAGGAGCTGCGGCGTCTGGACGAACTTGACGATGTGAGGCAAGCCGTAAGCGCGAAGGAACGTGTCCGGCAGGCAGAGCCCGTGCGGATCGTCCTGCGAGCTGGTCGCCATGTGCTTCTTCACTGCCTCCGCTGCCCAGGGTTGATACGGCAAGCCTCCCGCAATGCTCGCGCCCATATAGCCGCCTTCGCGCGACATCGGCAGCTCGATTCCGCACTCGACGACACCTCGTCCGCACGGCAGTGCGTTGGAAGGAGCCGTCACCCACATGCCCGAGAGATCAGGTTTCCCATCGTGAGTCCGCGGTGCCGGCGCCGTCAGATCCGGTTTGCCATCTGAGGTACGCGGAATGCCTGGCGTGGGATGCTTCACCCACTGAGCACCGGTCGCCGTCGATGCACCGACGACAGCGGCGACCAGCATCACTGCGCCCGCGCGCAACCGCCAGATGCCGCTCATCGCGCGGCCGCGCGCGCCGGCGCGACCGGGGCCGGAATGTCGCATGGACGGGGATTCCATTTCGACCGATCCGATTCCTTCTTGAACTGCGAGCTGATCACGAACTCCTGCGTCAGATACTGAGGGTCCTCGACCACGGTGGTGACGATGAGCCACGTGCCATCTTCCGGTAAGGTGAAGCTGTCGAAGAATTCCTTCACGACCGCACGCTCGCTGTAGGGCACGCCGTTCGGGCGCAGATAGCCAGCGGCGAGATTCGTCGTGACAACTTCGAGCGAGCCGCCGCGCGCCGCTCCCCCGCGGCCGAAGATGCCGCGATTCTGCGGTTGCCTGAACCACTGCGCCTCGGAATGCCCTTGCAGCGTTCGCGCACCGGTTGATGTCGTTCGTCCGAAATGAAAGCGGCGTGTCTGGTTTCCCGCGTCGGACTCCATCACGAGTGTGGAATCGTTCTCCCATCGGATGCGGAGCCGTCCAGGCTGTCGTATCAATCCAGGCGGCCCAAAGGCCTTGCAGAGATGACCACCCGCGCGATCGGCGTTCAGGTCCCACGCGTCGGCGACCTTCCGTCCGGCAGGATTCAGAGGCACGCTGGCGCTATCGCCCTTAGGCGGCGTGACCATTCGCCAGCGCCAATCCTCAGTGATCACCGACACCCACTGTCCGGTCAGGTCGATCAACGCGCCCTCGCGCGCGTTGCCGCTCGCACCGCCGCGCCCTTGTGCCGTGACGGGCTCGGAGATCGCTGTCGCGATGGTCAGCACGGCGGCAGCGAAAGAACACCATACGACCACGAACCACCAACCACGAACCACCAACCAGCGGAGAGTCATGGCTTCGAACTCTGGAGATCGCGGTAGATGGCGTGGATGAACATGTCGCTCGTCCAGTCGCTCCGCTTCTCGAACAAGCCGTCGTAATCCATCGTCGGTCTCGCGCGTATTACCTGCTCCAGCGACAAGCCCTTCGCGAGCATCGCGCGGATGCGATCGCGAATGATCGTCACCATGTCACGGTAGTTGGCGACATCCGTTTCGTCACTGAGCCGGCCGCGCCCCGGGATCACGACCGTGCCTCCCTCCTGATTTTCCCCGGGCACTGTGAGGTCGAGCACGCGGTTGAGGCCTTCGATGATCCCCGCGACGCTGCCGCCGCGATCCGGATCGAAACGGGGGTATCCGGTGGCATCGAAGATTGCGCCGGCGCTGACGACATCGGATCGGCGGAAGAACACGATCGTGTCGCCGTCGCTGGTGGCAGCGGCCACGTGAAACAGCTGAACCGCTTCGCCGTTCGAAAAGATCGACCATTCCGGTGAGAAGTACGTGTCGGTAGGCCAGGAGTCCGACGGGACGTTGGCCGCGCTCATCCGGTTCAGCACGTTGACGTGGGCGATGATCGACGCCCGCGCGTCGAGACCGCGCGGATCGATCGAGTCGATGACGCGCACGTAGCGTCCGGCTTTCGAGAGACTCGCGGCGCCTCCCGCCTGCTGGTCGCCGCCGCTGGTGAGCACGACGTGCCGGATCGGACGCGGGCTCAGGCGGCGCACCGCTTCTATCACACGCGCACTCATTGCGGCTGGCTGCGCATCGACAATCAGCGGGCCCTCTGATCCGACCTGCACGGTGGTATTGCCGCCGGCCCCGACAAGCACATGAACCTGACCCTGCGCCGGGAGCACATAGAGATCATCTTGTGCGTCGATCACCGTTCCGGCGACACCAAACGCTGCCAGGGTGAAGGCAGCTGTCGCACACGTCCTGAGAACGCCCTTCATCACCTGACGTTCTCCACGGCCAGACGAGCCAGATAGTCTGGGTACATCGTCTCGGCGCCGCCGCGCGCCGCATCGAACGGCAGGCCATGCTTGCGGGCGAACTCGGTGAGATACCGGTTCTCGCCGGGCAAATTGTGTGGCACTTCGTCGCGAGCCCGCTCGATCTCGACCGTCGGGATGCACGAGAAGGGGCTCAATTGAAAGCCCGGATCCGCCACCCAGTTCGCGGTGCGAACGAACGGCTCGGTGAGGTACACGGGGTCTTTGACGATGGTCACGAGCGTCAGATACTCACCATGGCGAATGAAGTACTCGATGAGTGTGGCCTTCTCGCTGCGCGGCACGCCGTTGCGTCGCAGCCAACCCTCTTTTAAGTGAGTGGTCGTCACCTTGAGCATGTCGCCCTCCCACTCACCGGTTGAGAAGCCCTGCCACGAGTGCTGCGCGTAGGGGGATGGACGCGAACGTCCGTCCATGTAGATCGTGCGCTGCGGCAGCATCCACATCATCGTGGTGTGCCAGGAGATCACGTCCTGCGAGACGGGATCGACGGTGCTCGTGATCCGCATGCTTGCTGGACCGCGCGGTGCGTAATCAGCCGGATGTGGCTCGCACTGCCGCTCGAGCATCGTCCACTTGCCCGCATCCCACGAATCGGCTCGCAGACGTGCGGCGTCGTTGATCGGCAGTCCGAGGTAGTCGCCGATCTCGGGGCCGGCGCCGCGCTCAGGAAGATCTTCGTGGAATCGCTGTCCCCAGCCACCCGAGAGCTCTACGTGCGCGAGAGCCGTGCTGCCCAGCACCGCGCAGACGGCAATGACGAGACAACTCACATGAAGCCGATGGATCGACATGGTCGCTATCTCGCCAATGGATCGGGCCGCAGCTGAAACTTCACGACAGCGCTGCGTGTGCCGAGACCGCCTTCCAGATGCCAGGTGGCGTTGGGTCCGTAGTCGGCATAGATCGCCCGCCCTTTCCACCCGGCTTTCGAATCATCGATTCGGCCATCCATGCCACGCGAGAAGAACCCCAGCGGATAGGGCACGCGGAAGACAAGCCAGGTGCCGTCCGGCCGCAGCGCCAGCAGTGAGTCGGAGTTGGTGCCATTCGCGAAGGGCGTGTTGGCGCCGAGACCGAATGTGTCGAAGCGATCCACGAAGTTGTAGTACTGGAAATCGACGGCAACGTCGCCGCGCACCCCTTTGAATCGCGGCCCGGGAACGGGATGCAGCGTCCAGCCCTCCCGGCAGTGCTGCCCGTTCGTCGACGATGGACCCTGCAAGGGACCCTTGCATTTGCGCCGATCGAAACTCGCCAGATGTCCGCTGCTCGCCAGCGCGGTCCACACCACGCCGTTGGAGTCGATATCGATCCCCCGTGGTGTATAGCCGACGACACCGGCCGCGGGATCGAAGGGCGGCTCGTACGCCTCACCCACGCACGTCTTTGGATCGATGCGGATGATCTTTCCGGGCATCGGACCCGGCGCCGCGCCCCACACGCTGCCGTCAGACGGATGCGGGATCACGCTGTAGATCACGCTCACCTCGATCTGCCGATCGACAGCAGGATCGACTTTGCCGTCCTGATTCAGATCGTGATAGCCGCGACACCAGCCTTGCGCCTTCGCCTCGTCACCGGTCTCATCGAGAATCCGCGTGTTGATCCAGCCGATCGCGCCGCTGAAGACGCCGTTGCCATACAGCGTTTCGTCCTTGTCGAACTGAACGTGGTGCGTGTCGAAGCAGATATTCACCTGCTTGAACTGACGCGTCTTCGGATCGAAGTATTGAACTTGCCGGAAGCTGTTCTTCTGGGGAGCGAGCGCAGCGGACGGATGCGTTGCGCAGAACGCCGGCTGGTCCTCCGGTCTGCGGAAGCGCGATGACATCCATACGCGCCCCTTTTTGTCCATCGCCGCGTGGTTCGTGATCGCGGGATCGAACCAATACAACTTGTCGCCCCAGTACGGCGACGGAACCGGCAAGCTCTGCGCCTTCCCTGGCGGCACCCTCGGATCGAGCACCGGGATCCGAAGCTCCTGCGCCGAATGTTCCAGTGGATCGACGATGAGGAAGCCATCGTTTCCCCAGTCGACACCGTAGATCGGGCCGTATGCATTGGCCGTAGGATTGCGCTTGTCGGTGGTCAGTTCGTCGTGCGCAAAAGTCGCTGGCCCGCCCCAGTCCCACATGGTCAGCACGACGTTTCTCTCGAGCCCCTGCGGCCGCGGTGGTGCCGGCGGAATGTCGCCGCGCGTGATGCGGTCCGTCCAGTTCGCGAACATCTCGAGGCCACGCTGGCGGCCAAGGCCGGTCACCATGTTGCTCATGCCTTGTCCGTCCTGGCCGGTCTGAACGCGTGTGTCCCATGCGGCCACACCGGACGGGAAGGTGCCGAGCGCTTTAGGGATTTCGCGCGTCGCCTGGTTCCCCATTTGGTGGCACACGTTGCAGTTCGCCTTGATCTGATTGATCCAGTGATGCTGCGTGCGCATCTCCGGCGCAATGCCGTTCCCGGTGGCACCCGTCCCGGGGAAGTCCTTCTCCGCCGGAATATCGATGAGCGAATACCAGTAGTTGGCCGGGTAGACTCGCGCCGCGGTTCGTGCGTCAGGGGCAACCGTGGCGCGCAAGGCGACGGTGCGTCCAGGCAACGAGCGGACAGGAGTGGAGTCGGCCAAGCCGTAACCGCGAACCCAGATGCTGAACGTCGCCTTCGCCGGCAGATCCGGAAGCAGATACCTGCCGCGATCATCGGTGACGACGATCTTGCGCAGCTTCGTCGGCGTGTCGGTGGTTTCCGCGATCACCCAGACGCCCGCCTCTGGTCCGCGAGCGCTCGTGACCACGCCGCCGATGTCGTCCTGGTCGATAGGAATCGCAGCGGGGCCACCTCCTGCCGGACGTTGCTGGCCGGCCGCAGCCCACATCGACCACCCGCTCACAAGACCCACGGCAACGATCAAAACGAGTTGCCGCCTCTTCATTGCCTGCTCCTCGTTCCAGCCACACACGTCATCGGGAGTGCTTGGCAAAAAAGGAGAAGAGCTCCGCCTGGTGCGACCCGATGACCGTGCCGTGATCGCCGCCGGGCACTTCGATGTACTTGTAGTCCTTCATCGGGATCGATTTCATCGCCTCGGCCCACGCGCGTCCGACCGTCACGGGCACGACCGTATCCATGTCGCCGTGCACCAGCATGATCGGCATCTTGGGAATCTTGCTCAGGCCCTCTCGATCGACGGCGAAGGCGGCGGGCGCGAGCGCAGCGATGGCAGCCCACCGCTGCGGGTACTTGATCCCCAAGTACAAGGTGCCCGCCCCGCCCATCGAGTGTCCCATCAGGTATGTCCGGTCGTCGTCGACCTTGAATTCCTTGCGAATCAGATCGACGACTTCGAGCGTTTCCTTTTCGCTGAGCTCGCGCAGGTTCGGCGGATCGTTCGGGTCACTCAGCACACCCGGAGGGATCGCGCCGCGTCGTCCCTGCGGCGGTGCCGCAGCAGCATCTGCTGCGCGACCATCGCTCGCGACGCCGCGAGCCGAGTCGGCGGGCGGCGGCGGTGGTGGGCCGCCGCGTCGCTGCGGCGGCGGCGCGCCGTACCAGCCGCGCGGGTTGTAGCCCATGGGCGCAAGCAGGATGTAGCCGCCAGCCTCTGCCAGGTCGATCGCGTTAGGCCGCATCATCGTCAGGTGCGTGCCGCCGATCCCGTGCAGCGTCACGATGAGCGGCGCTTTCTTGTTCTTCTTCACCTTCGACGAGACGAACAGCGAGTATGGAATCTCCTGATTGGTTTCGGCGAAGTGATGCATCCGGATCTGCACCCGCGGATCGACCGGCTGCGGACCCCGCCCCCGGCCCGGCGCCGGTGCGGCGGTGCCAGGCGCGGCAGGAACGGCTTGCACGGCCCCGGGCGCTTGTCCGGCACCTGCGTTCGGAGCGACCGTGGCAACCCCGACGCACGCGGCAACGGCGAGCACGCGGATCAAATTCTTGAGTGTCATAGCCGGCACTTTCATATGAGTCCCCTGTCGCGCGAGATCGTCGGTCAATGCGAGTCATTCACACATGAGTGCGCATTATGCAATGAGTCGGCGCGTATAATGCGCGGCGTTGGCGCGACGCGGGGCGTGAGCACTCCTTCAC
>JBKPRH010000387.1:0-21104 GCA_046765795.1 Acidobacteriota bacterium
ATGAAGGACCCCTCGTGTAGAAAGCGGTACGGCCGTTGCACGAGGCAAGCGGCTTCATGTCCGTGTCGCGCACTCTCCTGCGACTGGTCGTTCTCGTTGCCATCGTGTGCGCGTCATGCGCCGCGCCCTTGCAGCGCGCGACAACAACTCCGCCAGCCAGCGAGCGGGCGCAAGAGTCGACGCCAATCGCCAACGCGCTTCAACCGAGAGTTGGCGTCGCCTTCGGTGGCGGCAGCGCCCGCGGCATTGCGCACGTCGGTGTGATCCGCTGGTTGGAGGAGCACCGCATCCCAATCGATGTCGCGGCCGGCACGAGCATGGGAGGACTCGTCGGTGGGGCGTTCGCCGCCGGGATGGATGCAGACGAACTGCAGGCGTTCGTCATGTCGATCAACTGGGACCAGCTCTTTGGCGAGTCCTCGTTCAGGTACAAGAACATCCGGCGTAAAGCTGACGCGCGAGCCTATCCCTCTCGTCTCGAGTTCGGGCTGCGCGGCGGCATCGTTCCGCCGACCGCGCTGAACAACGGCGAAGAGGTGGAACTGCTGCTTGCGCGTATCGCCGCCCCGTACTTCGAGATCGAAGACTTCGACCAGCTCCCGACGCCGTTTCGTGCGGTGGCTGTCGATCTCCTGTCTGCACGCCCCGTCGTGATGCGAAGCGGATCACTGGCCGACGCGCTGCGTGCGACGATGTCGATTCCGCTGATCTTTCCGCCGGTAGATCTGAACGGACAGATCCTGGTCGATGGCGGCGCCATGAACAACGTTCCCGCGGACATTGTCAGGGACATGGGCGCACAGCACGTCGTCGCCATCAACGTAGGGGACCTCTCCGATCGTGAAGGCATCAACTCGACGCTGTTCGGCGTAGCGAGTGCCACGACGGACGCGATGATGCGGGCGTCGACCAGACGCACGCTGATGGCTGCGGATGTCGTCATTGACGTGCCGCTCAAAGGCTATGGCTCGCTCGATTGGCGGCGTGCCGCTAAACTCATCGACGAGGGCTACCGTGCCGCAGAAGCGATGCGCGACCAGCTGCTGCCACTGGCCGTCTCGGAGGCCGACTTTGAAGCCTGGCACACCGCGCGACGGGCCAAGCGACGAAAGATGTTGCCCGTTCCGACGTTCGTTCACCTCGACGGCTTCGCGAGGAACGACACGAGTCGCCTGGATGTTCTGCTCGCGAGACACCGTGATGCGCCGCTTGACATCGACGCGGTTGAGCGG
Source organism: Acidobacteriota bacterium (assembly GCA_046765795.1). Taxonomy (GTDB): domain Bacteria; phylum Acidobacteriota; class Vicinamibacteria; order Vicinamibacterales; family UBA2999; genus Gp6-AA40. Next base: position 1,233 of record JBKPRH010000387.1, read on the forward strand.
GATATCGCCATCATCATCGGTCTCGATCGCTATGAGTCGGTGACGTGGCGGCTGACGCGAGACTCGGCGCGCGGCGTGGGCCTGTACGTGCGCGGCCGAATCAAGTCGTACGCGCCTCCGTTCTTGATGATCGGGGGATTGCTCGAAAACACGACCTCGAACGACTTCCGCATCGCGGCGACAGCTCGTTATCTCGCCTTCGATCAGGTGGGCTCGGGATCGGAACTCCGCATCGACGGGACCATCGGTTCGGATCCGAGTGTGGCGATTGAACTGTATCGTCCGATCGGGCCGACGCCGCTGTTCCTTGCGCCCTATGCAGGCGTGATAACCAAGACCTTCGATGTCATCGACCAGGATTCCGTCGTCGCGCGATACGGAGAGACCATCCCGCGACTCGGGTTGAACGTGGGCATCAACATTGGCGCGCAAAGCGATGTGCGCCTTGGCGCGTACGTCGCGGACCGATCGGCGTCAATCGAAACCGGCAGTCCGGGGTTCCCTGAAGTGCGAGGAATGGAAACAGGAGCAGAACTGGTGTGGCGCGTGGACACGCAGGACAGTCCGGTTATTCCCGCGGCCGGTGTCTATTCGCAGGTACGGGCATGGCACGTCTTCAAGGGCCCCGACATCATCGGCGACGTGCCAGTCCGCTTTGACATGTCGCCCACTCAGCTTTCAGGGAGCGCGAACCGGTTCTGGAGCGTCGGTCTCCGAAATCGCGTGTTCGCGTACGGGGCTCTCGGCACTTCATTCAATTCCACACCGCTCCCTCCCGACCAATTTTCGCTCGGTGTTCCGTTCAAGCTCGGCGCGTATGACACTGATGAAATCAGAGGACCTCACTACTTCGCCGTGACTGGCGGGTACCTGCGTCGAATCGGCCGGTTACCGGACTTTGTCGGAGGTCCGGTGTTCATGGGGACCTGGCTGGAAAACGGAGATGCATTCGAAAGCTGGGGGAAGGCGACCTGGAGATCAAATGGTGGCGCGGGTCTCGTGATGGACACTTTGGTGGGCCCGGTTCTACTGGCAGGTTCGTGGAGTTTCGACGGACGATGGCGCACGTATCTCGCTGCGGGACGTACGTTTCGGTGAGCCCTTCGACAACCGCCTCCTCTTGCGCCCGTCGACTTGGCGCAGTACAACATGCCTGTCTTTGGAGGACTCGTATGAAACCAGCGTCATGTCTCGCCCTGTGTCTGGCCCTGCTGTGGGCGCAGGCCGCCGCGGTGGCCCATCATTCGTTCGACGCCGAGTTCGACCGCAACCAACCGGTCACTCTGACCGGATCGGTGACCCGCGTGGATTGGGGCAACCCTCACATCTGGGTATTCATCGACGTCAAGGACGCGACCGGCAAGGTTTCGAACTGGGGCGTCGAGGGCGGCGCGCCGAATGCGCTGTTCCGGAACGGCTGGCGCAAGGACTCGCTGAAAGTTGGTGACGTTGTCACGGTGGAAGGCTTCAGAGGGCGCGACGGCTCGCAGCGCGCGAACGCCAATCGCGTCTTGTTGCCGGACGGTCGTCGGGTCTTCGCGGGCTCCTCGGTAGGTGGCAAATGAAAGGCGTCGCGATTGCGGGCGCGTTCGGCCTGATCTTCGCGCTGGCCTCGGTGCCGGTCACCTCACAGGGCCGAGGCGCGGCGCCCGCTCAAGCCGCAGCGAAGCGTCCGGCGCCCCGTCTCCAGAACGGCAAGCCGAGCATGACCGGCGTGTGGGACAACACACGCCGCGCCGACGTGACCAACAAGGCCATTCCGGGCTTCGTCGAGTCGCTGCCTTACACGGCGTGGGGCAAGAGCAAGTGGGACGGCTACGAGAAGTTCATGCAGACCAACGGCGACTACGTCGGCAACTGCCTGCCGTTCGGCATGTCTCGATCGATCTACGGACCGCACCCGCTGCAAATCATCCACGACAACGACAACCTGGTAATGCTCTTCGAGCAGAACTCGATGTTTCACATCGTGCCGACCGACGGCCGAGCGTTCACGAAAGATCTGCCGGCGTCGTGGTTCGGCGAATCGGTGGGACATTGGGACGGCGAGACGCTGGTCGTCGAGACAGTGAACCTGAACGGCTATACGCGAGTGGATACTATCGGTCATCCGCTCAGTGCGCGTGCCCGCATCACCCAGACATTCAAACGCGTGGACTTCAACACCATCGAGCACACGTTCACCGTGAACGATCCGAAGACGTACACGAGTGCGTGGACCGTCAGGGATACATGGGCGCTCGAGCCTGAGACGAAGCTGCTCGAGTACGCATGCATGGAGAACAACCGGGCACTCTTCGAAGGCCGGATCAAGCCATTCATTCCCCCAGACGACGTCGACTGATGCGAACCTGGTTTCCCCTGTTGATGTGGGCCGCGCTGGCGACCCTGAGCACAGATGTCTCGTTGCGCGCGCAGTGGTTGCATGAGCCCACCGCGGGCGCGCCCCGCACGCGCGACGGCAAGGTAGTCATGACCGCGCGCGCTCCGCGACTGAACGGCAAGCCCGATCTGTCGGGCCTCTGGCAGGTGCAGGGCGATCCGCGCGCGCCCGGCGGACTGTTTGGTCTGGGTGAATCGTTGAATTCCCGATACTTCCGCAACGTGCTCGCGGACTTTCCCGCCGATGCCGCTCCACTGACTCCTGAGGGTGCAGCGCGATTGAAGCAGAACGTCCAGCCCACGTCATTCAATCCGCTCCTCAACTGTCTGCCGGACGGCGTCCCGCACGGCGACCTGCTTCCCGAGCCGTTCAAGATCGTCCACTCAAAGGGCGTCATCGTCTTCCTGTACGAAGTGGAAACGACTTTTCGACAGGTGTTCACCGATGGCCGAAAGCTACCCGTCGATCCGTCACCGGCCTGGCAGGGTTATTCGGTGGGGCGGTGGGAGGGCGACACGCTGGTCGTGGACACGATTGGCTTCAACGACCGGAGCTGGCTGGACGCCCGCGGAACTCCTCATAGTGAGGACATGCGCGTCGAGGAACGCTTCACCCGCCGCGATTACGGCCACATGGACTTGAAGATCACCATCACCGATCCCAAGACGTTCACGCGTCCGATCGCTTTCAGCGTGGTCCTCGATCTGATGCCGGACACCGACGTGCTCGAACACTACTGCGCCGAGAACGAGCGGGACGATGCCCACATCCGACGTGGGCCGAGTCGCTAGCGAGACCAGGTTACTTACAGCGATTCTCTTTCGTTTTGCGGTCGCGCCATTTGCGGTGGCAGCCGGCACACGAAGCGCTCAGCGTCTCGGAGACGGCGATGATCTTGTCCTGGTCTTTGGCCTGGGCCGCCGCGTACGCCTTCATGCTGTTGTCGCGCACAGCTTGCGCGAACGTCGCCCACGCCGGGTCCGTGGTCGGAACGGGTACGCCGTTCGAGCACTTGCGCCCTGGAATCGACAGCAAGTTCGCGGACTCGGCTAACGCCAATGCGGCGTTCTCAACGGCGACCCAACCGCCAAACGTGCTGGTGAGAGGATCGGTGGACATCCCGGGGTCATGGCCGGGGATGAGTTTCACCTCTGCGGGATCGTCGGCCTGCGCGAAGAACACCACGTTGGCGGCCGGATACAACACGCCGCGCATCAATTGATTCAAATCGGCGTGCACCTGCTGAGCCGGAGTCGGCGACGTCGCGGTTGTTTGCGCCGTGAGCGACGCGAGACCGCCCGTGACCACTATGAGCGAGAGCGTCAGTCCCGTCCTGTTCATGCGCGTAGATTAGATGCAGTGTCTTCCCGGAGCAATCAGCATCTTGGTCGTCGATGTGACGGCAGGAATTACACGAAAAAATCACCGCCAGATTGCTATTGAAAAAATTACCCTCGATTTTTTTCCTGCTGAGTATTAACCATGGACACATTTTCGGCCCTCTTGTGTTACCGTTTTTATGCCGATAACAACGGCTGACATACCCTCCCGCCAGAACGCCTTTCCAAGGCAAGTGGTGATTCGGACGGACGTCAAGAAAGATGAGGGCCGGCTCCTCTATGCGTTGCCTTCGCGTCTCGCGGAACTCAGCACGCCTTGCGCTACTGACGTTCATCGTTTGTGCCTCCTCAGTGAAAGCGTTCGCCGAAGAGCGCGCGAGCTCAACGACCGTACCTGAAGGAAAGCTCCAGAAGATCGTGAGTGACCTGAAGTCACGGATGGAGATCGCCTCGCCGATCGTCGTCACAATCGTGCCGAGCAACGACTTGATGATGTCTGTGGAGGCGCCGACAGATACGAGGAAGACTTTTCTGTTGTCCGTCGAGGCAAGCTTCCTCGACACGCTCACCGACGATGAGCTCGAGGCTGCCGTTGCACACGAGCTTGGGCACGTGTGGATCTTTACTCACCATCCGTTCCTGCAAACCGAAGAGCTCGCGAACAAGATCGCGATGCGTGCCGTGACGCGCGAGACGCTCGAGCGTGTCTACGCGAAGGTGTGGGAACGCGGTGGGACCAAGGGTGATCTCGCGTGGTTCCTCGGTAGCGCTCCCTCTGCTTCCAAAGCTGGACTCGCCACGGATACCACTCGATAAAAAACTTACGCATAGATCGTACAGCGCTGTGAAAGCTTTACGCGATCGGCGTGTACTTGAGTTTCATCATCCCTGCTTCATCGCAACAAAAACGATTGGCATGTTCTTCGCCCCCGCCGAACGCGACGGAGGTCAGTCATGCGTACTTCGACCCGTAGATTTGTCACGATGCTCGGTTCACTTGCGTTTGTTGCCGCAATCAGTCTGTCCGCTTTCGCACAGGCACCGGCATCGCAAGCTCCGGCCGCTGAGGCGGCTGCATCACAGGCTCCAGCTGGCCAGGCGCAGAAATCGGAAACTGCGAAGGGAGAGCTGAAGTCTGTGGATACGGACAAGATGACCATCACGCTCGCCAGCGGCGAGACGTTTCAGTTCACCAGCTCGACGAAGGTGACTGGCGCGCAGGGCGGTGTTGCCGGATTGGCATCGATGTCCGGTCGGGAAGTCACGATCAACTATTCGGCAAAGGGCGCTGATCGCGTCGCCACGGCAATCACCGTCGGGGCGGAAAAGAAATAGTCAGCGATTCCAGAAGACGGAACACAGCACGGGGATCGAGGCGACCTGCTTGCGGCCCCGTGCTGACTCATCTCTCCTCGACGCGGCCACTCATTCGTATCTCAGCGCGACGATTGGATTCACGCCAATGGCGCGCTTCGCTGGAATCACGCACGCGACGAGCGCCGCAGCCAGAAGAACGAGCGTCGCCACGATGAACGTCGCCAGGTCCGACGTGGACACGCCGTACAGAAAGGTCGCCAGCGATCGCGCGGCGACAAGTCCAGCTGTCATGCCGATCGTCATGCCTATGGCGACCAGCATCATTCCGTCGCGGATGACCAGCAGAAAAATCTGACTCACCGTCGCGCCAAGCGCGAAGCGAATCCCCATCTCACGAGTGCGGCGCGCGATTGAGAAGGAGAGCACACCGTACACGCCGATCGCGGCAAGCAGCAGCGCCAGACCGCCGAAGAGCGCAACCATCCACGCGCCCAGGCGCGCCACGAAGAGCGAGGTGGCGACCGTATCGTTCATCGTCGCGATCTCGGGCACGGGGAGGTTCGGCTCGAGCGCCTGAATTTCGCGTCTCACGCTGCCGATTACGGCCTCGGGCGGGACTGACGTGCGCACATAGAGCGTCATGCCGGTCTCGTGATTCTGCGCGACCGGCATAAAGACCATGCGAGCCCGCTCTTCACCGACCGCGGTGTAATTGCTGTCACCGACCACACCGACGATTTCGTACCACGGTCCGCGCCGTCCTCGGAAGCTCACCCGTTCACCGAGGGGGTTGGCGTTGCCGAAGTGCATCTTCGCTGTCGCCTCATTGATGACGACCACGCGCGGGCTGTTTGCGGAATCCTGATCACCGAAGTCCCGCCCGGTCATGATCGGGATCCCCATCGTCCTGAAGAACCCTGGGCTGACGACATTGGCATTGATCTGATTGCGGTTTCTGGTGATGGCGCCACCCTCGCTGAACACGAAGTCTGCCTCGGGTCCCGGCTGTCCCTCGACCAGGAAGCCGAGCATGCGGGCGGTGCCGTTCAGCATTGGCACCCGCGCCACGCTGGCTGCTTCGACACCGGGTAGGCGCTGCGCACGCTCGATGATCTGCCGATAGAATTCGCGCCCCTGATCGCTCGTATAACGGAGGAGATTGATCGACAGCGGTGCCGACACGATCCGATCGACGTCGAATCCTGGATCGATCGCGCGCGCCGCCTGCAGACTCCGTACGAACAGACCCGCGGGGATGAGCAGTAGCATCGAGAGCGCCACCTCGGCGACGACGAGCGTCTTCTGCAAGCTGAAACGCCGGCCGTGCTCGGTGCTGTCGGCCGCCGCATCTTTCAGGGCTGGCACCACGCTCGGCTTTGTCGCCCGACGGGCGGGCAGCGCACCAAAGACGATGCCCGTGAGTACCGACAAGACGAATGAGAACACCAGCACGCGAGCGTCGATCGCGAACTCCACCAGAAGCGGGAGTGCGCCGCGAGGCGGCGGTGCTCCCGCGACCGCGCGCGCCAAGGCCCATGCCAGTCCGAGGCCGAGCAGTCCGCCCACGAGCGAGAGGAGCACGCTCTCGGTGAGGAGTTGACGGAACAGCCGTCCGGCACTCGCGCCGAGCGCCAGACGCACGGCGATCTCACGTCGTCGTGCAGCAGCTCGGGCGAGAAGCATGTTGGCGATGTTGGCGCACGCGATCAGCAACACGGCACCGACCACGCCGCTGAGTAAGAGTGCGATCAATCGAAGGCGCTGACGCTGCGCCGGATTTCCCTCGTCCACAGGCAACACCGCGACGCCAGTCGCGCGAGCGCCAGGTCCGACGGTACTGGCATAGGCGGCTTCTATCGGAACCAGATCGGCCCGAGCCTGCTCCGCTGCGATGCCGGGTTTCAATCGAGCGACACCGAACAGCCAGCTGTTGGTTTTGTTGTTGAGCAGATCGGGGTTCATCTCACCCGAGTAGGCAGCACGCGGTGGACGCATGATGGCCTGCATCATCATCGGCACGTACAGGTCGGGCTGGCCGCCAACCTGAGGCCCGCGGAACGCAGGAGGCGTCACGCCGACGATGGTGAACGAGTGACCGTTCAGCAGAATGTCGTGACCGACGATGTCGGGCCGTGCCGCGAACCGCGTCTGCCAGAATCCGTGACTGATCACAGCTACTGAATGCCCGCCAACAGTTAGGTCATCGCTGCGCGAAAGGAGCCGTCCACGTTCGGCACGAACACCAAGTGTGTCGAAGAGATTGCCGGTGACGATGACGCCTTGTACGAGATCTGTGACGTTGTCGGCGTTCAGGCTGGCAGTGATGCCGCCCCACACAGCGAAGCCGTCGAACACGCGATTGTTGTCGCGCAGGGAGGCATAGAGGGGATACGGGAAGACACCGCCAACGTTGCCGCGCCACACATACACCAGTCGATCGCGATTGGCCACCGGCAGTCGTTGCAGAAGCGTGGCGTTGATCAGGCTGAAGATCGCAGTGTTCGCGCCGATGCCCAGCGCGAGCGTGATCACCGCCGCAGCGGTGAAGCCCGGTTGCTTGCGCAGCACACGTGCGGCATAGCGCACATCCTGCCAGAGATCAGTGACGAGGAAGCGGCGGGAAACGCCAGGGGTGATAGGTGGCGGCACGTTCGACTGCCGAAGCGGTCGCATCGAGTGGGCGAGCGTCTCTGGTTCGCGCAGTTCCTCGAGGGCCATGCGGCGGGCCTCGTCCTGGCTGATGCCCGTCGCGATCAGCTCCTCGTAGCGCGCATCGAGATGCTGTGACAGCTCCTCGATGATCTCGGCTTCACGCGCTGGGCTGAGACGCAGGCCGGCGAGCCGCGGTCGCAGGTGCGCGGTCCAGGAGGTGGGACTGGTCGAATCGTCAGGCATGGTCCACTCCGGTGATGAGCCGCATCGCATCGACGAAGGCCTTCCACGTGTCACGCTGGCGCGCCAGCACACGGCGGCCTTCGGCTGTGAGGCTGTAGAAACGGCGGCGCCGTTGTCCAGGCTTTTCCACCCATTTCCCCTGCAACCACCCGCGCTCTTCGAGGCGATAGAGCAGGGGATAAAGGGACGCGACGTGGAATTTCAACTGTCCACTCGATCGCGCCTCAATCAACTTGCTGATCTCGTAGCCGTGGCGAGGGCGGGGTTCGACGATCGACAGGATGATCAGCTCCGCCGATCCTTTTTTGAGCTCGCGGTCCAACATCCGGCGATCGATAGCTGTCATAACCACATATGCTATAGACGGACGAAGTGGTTGGCAAGTTGGGTGGCGTGCGCTGCGCGTCGCGTGAGACAGAAATCGGGTTCGGTCGTGCGAACAGGGCCGTGCTAGGATCCGCGGGATGAAACTGCATGGGATCCGAGTCGCTGTCGTCGTGTCAGTCACCATCGTCGCCGCCGGTGGGGCGTTGCGTGCGCAAACCCAGGGCAGGCCTGGCGTGCAGGTCGCCGTGCCTCAGGGCAGCGCACAAGATCAGGCTGCGGCGACGACCCAGCAGCAACGACAGCAAGATGCGCGAGGCCGGTTGGCCAACGAGCCGGCGCCTCGCACGGCCGACGGACACATCGTGATCGGCAACACGTCGACGCGAAAGGGCGTCTGGGTCGGCGGCAATCTCGGGTTCTGCAATTCGAACAGAGTGGCGGGACCGGCGTCACTGAATCCTGGTGCCGCCGCCGGACGCGGGGCAGGCCCAGGTGCCGCTGCCGGCCCCGGTGCAGGGCGAGGTGGTGGCGCAGCTGCGCCCTGCACACCGGTCCCCTATATGGATTGGACCCTCGCGATGTCAGACGATCGCCGCCGGAACGAGCTCGAGCCGCACACGCGTTGCAAGCCGTCGGGCGGACCGCGTCAGTGGCTGACGCCGTACGGCGCCGAGTTCGTCGAGCTCCCGGAGTTGAAGCTCGCGTATATCTTCGACATCGGCGGGCCGCATACCTACCGCACGATTTACATGGACGGTCGCTCGCATCCGCGGAACCTGACGCCAAGCTATTACGGCCATTCGATCGGCTGGTGGGAAGGTGACACGCTCGTCGTCGACACGATCGGCTTCAACGAGGGCTTCTGGATCGATCGCGGCCAGCTCCCGCACACCGAGCAGCTCCATCTGCTCGAGAAGTACACGCGGACGTCGGTGGGCGCGATGCGATACGAAGTGACGGTCGACGACCCCGGCGCCTACACGAAGCCGTTCACCGGGACGTCAAACCTGCGCTGGGAGGATGGCACCGAACTGTTTGAATACGTGTGCCAGCAGGCGAACCAGGCGTACACGCTGATGGTTGGTGAGGGGACCTCGGTCGACCGTACCACTCTCATCGTTCCGTAGCGGGCATCGATTCGATCCGGCTGATCGTGCCGCCGCGATCGACGACATACAGCTCACCGTCCTCATCCTCACCGAACGAGGCGATGTTCATCGCGGTGTACATGAGGACGGCTTGCATGCCTCCGTTCGTCACGAAGATCTCACCCGAACAGAAGTCGCCATAGACGTACACTCCGGCCGGCAGCGTTGCCCGCAATCCGCGATACACATAACCGCCAGTCACTGAACATCGTCCGTTCGTGTGTGAGTAGTCGAGGACTGGATCGACGTAATCAGACGGACTGCACAGCGAGGGTCCCAGGTTGGTGCAGAGGAATCCTTCGTAGATCCGCCAGCCGTAGTTGCCGCCCTTGACGAGGGCGCGTTCGATCTCTTCCCGCTCGTCCTGCCCAACGTCTCCGATCCATGCTTCGCCGGTCATGCGATCGAAACTGAAGCGCCATGGATTGCGAAAGCCAAACGCAAAGATCTCATCGCGGCCCGACGCGTTGACGAACGGGTTATCCGACGGCGAGGAATACAGCGCTCCCGACGCTGGCCGATCGACGTCCAGTCGGAGGATCTTGCCGAGCAGCGGATCGATGTTCTGCGCGTTGTTCGGCTCATCGTTGCCACCACCACCGTCGCCAACCCCGACGTACAGATAACCGTCGGGTCCGAAGGCAAGCATGCCTCCGTTGTGATTGGTGTGCGTGGGATGCGGAATCGTCAGGAGCACGTGTTCCGTCGCGTCGGCACTGTTCCGGTCGGCGGACACGCGATATTCGGCGATGACGATCGCACCGTCTGCCACACGCGTGTAGAAGACGAAGAACCGGCCGGTCGTCGCGTACTGCGGATGGAACGCGAGGCCGAGAAGGCCTTGTTCACCGATGGTGGCAATTCTTGAACGAATGTCGAGAAAGGTCGTCGGCGTTTGCTCGCCCGGTTGCAGGACGCGAATGATGCCGTCCTGCTCCAGGATGAATAGACGCTGCGTGCCATCTCCAGCATGGCCAACGAACAACGGGTTTGAAAGGCCGGTGGCCACAGGCGTGAGCTGGAACTGGGCGAGTGTCGAGGACGGCATGCACGTGAGCGCCGCCGTCATGGCAAGACACGTGAGGCGGTATCGAATCACCGTTCCATTCTGAACCTAGCGTTGTCCCACAACGCGCCCTCCGCAAAGTGTGGGGCCCTCGGCACCAAAGTGGGGTGCAACGGCTGAGGTCTGCAGGCGTATCATCCCGGGCGCTAGTTCGGTGGCGGGGGCCGTCGTTCATCTGTTCAACGGTCGAAGGAGGGGCTCGATGACCGCTACGAGAAAGATCCTGATCTCCTCGGTAATGTTGCTGTGCTATGCCGCGTGCACGTCCACTCCGACCGCACCGAGCGCGCTCGCTGGTGTGGCGCCCGGCACGCTCGCGGCACGCGTGAGCTGCACGATTGACGTCGGCGCCACGTCGCACCCGTTGCCAGCGTTTCACGTGTGGGTCAATTGGCTCAGTGCATCGGTCGGTGCGTCTGACTTGAAATGCGGACAGGTGAACTCGCTCAGCCAAAAGATGGAGTTGCTCGCCGAGGCGCTCGACGAAAACCCGCCAGCGTTCGAGCCGGCATGCGGCGTGTCCAATGCGGCGGCCAACGAGATCGCGGCGCTCATAAAAACGGGGCAGCTCCCTGTGCTGACCTTCCCCGCACCGGTTCCCGGAGGGCCGACGACGTTGCAGCAGATCGCCGATGAATTGAGCGAGACGTGGTGTGCAGCGGCGCGCGGCGACATCACCGGACCCCGTTCGTAGACAGCGTACGCCCGGCAGACCTGCAGTTCAGGCCGGCCCGCCTTCGGGCGGACCGGCCTTTTTCTTGATTCAGGGTTATCCTCGCGAAATGCAGACCGGCGCGCGTGTCTTCAATCCCCTATATCGCGAACGCTTGTTCGCCTTGATCGACGAGGTCCCGTTTGTGCGCCACATGGGGATGCGCATCACCGACCTCGCGTGGGGGCGCGCCACGTTCGAGATGACGGCAGCGGAGTTCCGCATGCAGCCCTTCGGCGTCGTCCATGGCGGCAACATCGCGACGCTGATCGACACCGCCACGTTCTGGGCTTGCTTCCTCTCGATGGACAGCGACGAGGATGGGTTGGCGTCAGTTGATCTGAAGTTGAACTACCTCGCGCCGGCACGCTTGGAGTCGCTCCGTTGCACCGGCACGTTGATCAAGGCAGGCAAGACGATCTCCTACGCCGAAGCAGAGGTGCACACTGCTGACAACCGCCTGATCGCCCACGGCACGTCCACGCTCATGCGCCTTCCCGGTCTCGGCCTGAAGCTCGCGATTCCGCTCTGGATGGAGTAGCCTCCTGGATCATTCGATGGCTGACAGGCGACGGAACCGCGAAGATCCCTCAGCGGTTGCGAGGTTCGGGTGGCGATACCACCATCTCGGTATCCCACACTCCTCGCCGCGAGACGACGAGCTCCACCTGACGAAGCTCGGTGTTCATGTCTGCGGCTTTGATACCAGTCCGTACGGCGTCGAGTGGATGCGCTTCGATACGCACTGCCAAGTACCAGAGATCGTGAAGACCGTCCCGCACCTGGCGTTTGTCGTCGACAACTTGGACACCGCGCTCCAGGGAAAGCAGATCCTCATTCCGCCGAACTCGCCGTCACCCGGGGTGCGGGTCGCGTTCATCTTGGATGATGGGGCGCCGATCGAACTCCTGGAATTTGCTCCAGAGTCCGACTAGCCGGAGGGCTTGCGCAACGCACGCCCTACAGATCGCGTGACGCCGTGAACAGTCGCGTCCCTGGACGAAACTGCGACCACGCGAACCAGAACTCCGGAACGAGAATCAGCGATTTCAGTTGCGTGCCCTTGAGCGGCCCTTTGAGACAGAGTCCGTAAGCGTCCCACGTCGATCGCGTTTCGAGATCGATGACGGTGCTCGCATCGGCATCGCCGGCGCGGAAGCGCAACACCTTGCCCTTCGCTCGTGCCTCGAATGCCGTCGTTGTGTCAGACGAGGGCTGATGGACCACCACGATCGGCACACCACCGAGGCGTTCGTTGACGACTCGAGCGACACTCAGTTCCTTTAGCGGAAAGGCCATCGTTTCGTTGCCCACGCCGAGCCCGGCGATCATTTCTCTCGGGCGGAGCCGCGTATCGGTGCTGAACGAACCTGTCGGTGCTTCGCCTTCCCCGGACCGAAGGTTTTGCTTCTGCCGTGGTCTCATGACGGAGATCCGTTCCGCATATCCGGGCAGCGGCTTGAGCAGCGTCGTATGGGGATAGCGCGTGCGCCACGCTTTCCAGGTGGTCAGGAGGAAGGGATAGAGCATGAGCTTGCTTCCCTTGAGCGGACCCGAGATCGCTTCGCCAGTGGACTGCTGCCAACGGCTGCCGGTCTCGACGTCACGATGCACCTCATTCGCATTCATCATGCTGTCGTATTCGAAATGCAGGCGGCGTCCGTTCAGTTCAGCGCGGAAGACTGCGCCGGTGCCGCACGTGCCGCACCACGTCACTTCGATCGGACCGTCCGGCATCTGATCGTCCACCGTGCCATGCTGCGTGAGATCCAGCGCCATGTATGCTTTGGCGATCTTGCCTTGCGCGACGCCGATCACGAGGTCTTCATCCATGGCAAACGATGCCTCTGGCGCCGGAACGAAGGTCGGGTCGTGCACCGCGACGTACGGCATCATCGCTGGTGTCTGCGCAGGCGCTTGTGGATCGGCGACGTGAAAGAACAGCAGCTTCGTCGGCTCGCGAGTGCCGACGTTTCTGTAGATCAGTCCCTGCCTGTTGGCTGGATCGAGAAACACATCGCCAGCCGTAAACGTCTGCGCTTGCGCCGACGCACCGAAGACCGTGAGCGTTCCTTCGAGCACGTAGATGAGGCCTGGGCCGGCGTGTGCGACGGCCTCCGTGCGCGTCTCAGTAGGAAGCGTCAGCCGGATTAGACGGAGTTCCTGCTTCCTCGTCGATGAAAGCGGCACCTGCCACTGCGTCAGATCTGAGAACGATAACTTGGTCGGTGCGTCCGGGAGCGGCTTGAGAAGCGACGCGGGCACTCCCGTTCGGCCGGCGTGAAAGATGAGCAACGTCGCCGGCTCCGCACTCAGGCTGCGCATCACCTTGTGTAACTGCCTCGGCGCCTCGGAGAAGAAGCTGCCAGGCTTGTACTTGGCCGGCGGATCGGGCTCGACCTGGTTTTCGATCTCACCCTGCACGATGTAGCCGATTGTCGGGCCCGCGTGTGAGTGCTCGGCAACCGGTTTCGCCGGCATCGTGAGGCCGTTGACGCTGATGATCGGCTCGACTTCGTCTGGCAAAGGCGCTCGCACGAGAATTTCCCACTGGGGTTTCGCGTCGCTCGCTTGCGCCACAAGCCGCACGGCCGACACGATCCCCAGCACGGCGGCCAGGGCCGTGATCGTGGTTCGCGATGTCGTCATGCCTATTCCTTTGGTCGAACTTCGAACGTGAGGATGCGCGTGTTCTCGTCGGCGCTCGCCGATCGAGCCTCAGGTGTTGGTGACGATGGAGCCTGTGCCATGGCGAACTCGCGTCACGCTGGTGAGCTGAGCGGGCTGCCTTTCGGCACCAGCATGAAGACCACCGCGCGCGTCGGTCCATCAGATCTCGCCGAACCGTTGGTAGTGTGGACGGCACCGGACGGTTCGAAGAACGTGCCGCCGACGGGCAGGACCTTTTCCGCTTCGTTGTTGATCGCGAAGCGCATCTGTCCTTCCACCACGTAGCCGAGGACGGCTCCCGGATGGCGATGACCGGGACCTGGCGCGTTGCGTCCGGGCGCGATGTTCAGTTCGACGAGCACGACGTCCCAGCCGTCGAACGGACCGCTCAACGCGTGCCGCGCCAGTTCGGCGGCAGCTCGAGGTGCAGGTGTTTGTCCTGTTGATGTCTGTGCGTCGAGAGCCATCGGCAGCAACGACGCCACCGCCAGCCCAAGGAATGCCCGTCGATCCTGCGTCTCCATGTTCGCTCCTTTGTTCTCGTTCTTATCGAGTCACGTGAATTCCGAACAACGCGAGGCCCACAGTCACCACCACCGTGGTTCCCACGAACGCACCTGCGTACGACAATCGGCGAACCCACGCCTCAGCGAGGTAGGCCATCGCCGCAAGACGCGCATACACGCCAACGTGAAAGAGAAATGCGGTCACTCCAAGCAGGAGAAACGGCAGCGACGCAGCCGCACGAGGATTCGCGAGCAGGTTCAATTGATTGACCGCGGTCGCTGTCGTCGTCGCCGCTTGAGGCTGGGTCACCAGCAACCCAGAGAAGACGTGCATCAGAAGAAACGCCGCGAGATACCAACCGGACACGGTTTGAAGATTTCTGGCCACGGCTCCCGCCCGAACGTTCTTCAAGCCCATGGCCACTCCGGTTGCGATCTGAATTCCCACCGCCACGACGATCAACGTGTAGATGGCTGGCTCGTGAGACGCGACGCGCATGACGCTTCTCATCGCGGTGTAGGCAGGAACACTGACGAACGCGAGCGCCTGGTTGATGACGTGGCCGAGGACGAAGACCGTCAGGATCAGAGCCGACAGGCGATGCACGTACGAGAAACGCGATTTCGGGTAGAACGTCTGCGGCCAAGGAAGCAGCGCCACCAGCGTTCCCAGCGCGATCACGCCGTACCAGGACCACAAACCAAAACCTAACGACAGGCTCACGTTCAGGCGAGCGACCAGCAGATAGAGTGCGGGGCTGGTCGCGGCCAGCAACGCACCGGCGACCAGCAAACGCGTCGATGCACGTTGTCCCCTCCGATCGGCCGTCATGCGATTCAGGGCAAAGACCGCGAGAAACGGCCCGGCGCAGGCCCATAGCAGCGAGATCGCCACGAGTGGAATGAAGACCAGATGCTCCTGTGCCCATTGACCGCTGCCGAACAGCGCCTGAAGCGACACGGGATATGCAAGCGGCACCAGCCACACGAGCGCCATGCCCCAGGTCTCTCCCAACACCGATTGGCCCACGCCGGCCGGTGACGATTGGTCACGCAATCGCTCGCGGATCATGTGTCGGATTGCGAGCGTGTCGTCTAACGGCTCGACGTATTCGGGAGGCGTGACTGCGTTCAACGTTCGCGCGAGCGCCTCGTAGGCTCGGGCGCACTGCGCGCACGTCCTGAGGTGACGCTCGACGGCCACCAGCTGCGGCCCGTCTTCGCCGTAGTAGTGCAGGACGAGCTCCTCGTCACCGAGATGGCTCACAGCCCGCTCCGCAGAGGGTCTAGCGCGAGACGCAGTTTCCGGACCGCTCTGAAGATGTGCTGCTTCGCGGCGCTTTGTCCAATGCCGACGGTCTGTGCGATTTCACTGATCGAACAGCCTTCGTAGTGCCGGAGCGCAAACGTCACGCGTTCGAGCGGACTCATGGTGCTCATTGCCTCTGCCACCTGACGACGGCAGTCCGCACTCACCACGAGGCGCTCAGGATCGGGTGACGATGAAGCTGCGGTATCGACGACGTCTGAGAGAGGACGTGGGTTGCTGACGTCAGGCCGCCGGCGCCGACTACGCAACTGATCGAGCGCACAATTCACGACGATGCGATGCAGCCAGGTGCGCAGGTCGGCGCGCCGTTCAAACTGATCGAGACGAAGAAATGCATTGAGCAGGCTTTCCTGAACGACATCCTTCGCATCCTGTTCATGGCCAGTCATACGAAGGGCGAGGTTGTACATATAGCTCCGATGACGCTCGACGAGCGACAGGAACACCTCCAGATCGCCGTCGTTCATCTCACCGACCCGTGGGGGCATCCACTGGTTGATTAGACTCCGGTAAGAGCGTGCGGTTAACGTGGCTATTGCCCGGGCACGCGCCAGCCGATCGCGACTCCCTGGACGTGATCGTGTTGAACCGGAGCGGATTTCAACGCGATCCCGCGGCCGTGAACATCACGAGCGAGATTCCCTGGATGGCTGGACGATCGTCTGCCCAACCCGGGAGTTTGTGCGGCCTCACGTGTTTTCAGCGCGCCCACTTCCGCAGACCCTACGCCAATCACGCAGATTTGAATTCCTCGGGCCGCCAGGCAGAGTTGGCAACACCGTTGCTGTGACGTGGTTGTCCCGTCCCAAAAAACCCTGAAAAAGGAGCGTGAATGAAGGCGCTTGTTCTCCGGTTGGTCCGGAGCGATGACGGTCAGGACCTCATTGAATACGTCTTGATAGGCGCGCTGGTCTCCATTGTGGTGGTCTCCGGTGCGACCGCGCTCGGCACGAACCTGAATGACTGGTATCAGGGCATGGCAGACTGGGTTAACGACATGACTGCTGCTATCTGACGACCAGCCATTCAGTGCGCCCACGTCAGCGCTTCATGTCGCCTTCGATGCGCTTACGAATCGCATCGGCTGACGCATTCCGCGGCGCCGCCTGGGCGTTGATGTCGCCTCCGAGTCGTTCCGACAGCATCAGCGTGAGCAACGCCTCCATCACGTTGCCGCTCAGTGGCGCGCCGCCGTCCTTGCCATTCGATCCGGCGATGAGGATCTTCGGCACCACGTCCACCTGCGACGACTGAATTGCTTCAGCGAAGCGGTTGAGCACTTGCTGCGTCAGTTGCAGACGCGGTCCGCCGTACGCGCGGACCTGCTCTTCGATCGCCATCGCCTGCGCGATGCCGACACGGGCGGTCTTTTCAGCATCGGCCGCGGCGATCGACTGGATGCGCTTTGCCTCACCCTCGCCGAGAATGCGAATCTTCTCGGACTCGGCGGTGGCGAGCGTTTGAATGCGCGCAGCCTCCTGACGCGAGCGTTCGTACTCGGCCTTACCCTGGTTGGTCTGAATGCCGATCGACAGCTCAGACTCGGTGATGAACGTCTGCTGCTTGGCGCGCGCCTCGGCCTCGCGTAGTTCCTTCTCCTTCATCGCCGCTTTTTCCTGACGGGTATAGGTCTCGACCTGCTCTTCGGCGATCTGCCGCGACCGCAACTGCGTCAGGATGGTCTCGATCTGACTGCCGGACGTGCTGGCCGCCGGTGTGCCAATCAGCACCTCCTGCAGCTCGAGGTTGTACTCGGCGAACTTCTCCTTCATCTGCTCGCCCGACAGCTGCTGAATCGCGCTGCGGTCCTGAATGAGCTGAATCAGCGTGCGCGTCTGACCGATGTTCTTGAAGTACGCCGACACCATCGGGTCGAGCGTCTGTTCGACAAGCCGCTTGATGTCGCCGAAGCGTTGAATCACGAGCGGCGCCTTGCGGTAGTCGATGTGCACGACCACCGACAGCGGCAGCGACGGCTCGAACGCGTCCTTCGTGATGAGCAGCACCTCAGACAGGTTCTCGTCGTAGCGATGCGATCCGGTTTCCGACTTGTTCCACTTCAGGATGAAGTTCGTGGTCGGCACCGCCATCACCTTGCCGGCGTAGGTATTGAACGCATACTTACCCGGCAGCAGCGGCTCGCTCCACACACCGCGCTGGTTCTTCTTCACCAGCTCGCCGTGCTTGTACTGATCGCCAGTCAGGTCCACACCAATCTCGCCGGTATACGACACGACCACGCCGACGTTGCCGACCTCGATCACCGTCTTCGGGATCATCTCGATCGTCGCAAACAGCCGGTTGATGTAGTAGGTGCCCTCGACGAGCGTCTGTAACTGACGGCCGCGCAGACCGCCGGCCTGCAGGAACTTCTCAGGATCCTGGAAGTTGTTGTGATACAGCGTCGGCGTCCTCACATCGTCGCCCACAGTCGGCGCGATGATCTGTCCATCCGGGAGCGACGGTCCATCGTGTACCGTGACGATGCCGATGGAATCTTCGGCGTCCTTGATCACCACCGGCTCGAAGCCGCGGCGCTCGGCGATGAGCGCAGCCGTCCGCTTGAACATGTCGGCCTCGCCCGGATCGAGCGCCAGGAAGTACACGCGCTCGTTCGTGATCACGACGAACTGCGCCGTGTTCAACGCGTACGTACCTTCACGCAGGAACTTGCGCTGCGGCCCTCTCTGACCACCGGAGCGCAGAAACGCGGACACGTCCTGGAAGTCGTTGGCCGTGACGTTGTTCGCCAGTGTCTGCGTCGGCGGCAGCGGATGACCGTCGCGCGCGAACACGTAGCCGATCTTGCCCTGCGGGATGGTCACGAGCGGCATCTGATGCAGTCGGTATTGGAACGGCATCAGCACATGCCAGCCACCGCGAAGCAGCTCCGGCTGAAAACCGGCCTCACCGTTCAACGCGATGATGCCGTGTCTGATAGAGCCGCTCGGGCTCCACAACTTCTCCACGATGCCGACGCGATCATTGGGGATGTAGCGGAAGGTGAGCAGCAGTACCGTCAACGCGAACAGACCGAATGCAACCCACAGTACGAGCGACAGGGACACACCGAGTGCCATGACTCACAGTCCTTTCAGGTTGTTGTGTAGATAGGGCGCGCACGCGCCGCCGCGGCGCACGCGCGAAGCCGGATCTATTCCGGCTGGTGTCGGGGAGCCAAGGGGATGTGACCGCGGGTGTACGAGGCGAGAACGTTCGTCAGGGTGGTCACACTGGATTAGACGAATTCGGCCTGCCGCAGTTCAACGGCACAGTTCTGCAATGTTACAAAGATAGCAGCCAGCTAGCGAAGATTTATCGCCGCCGGTCGTCGTGGTGTTTGCTCGTGAGACGTGCGGCGTGTTCGGCGCAGAGCGCGCTGCGCATCCGCAGTTCGCGCACGACCCCGACCACCACCGTGGCGGTGTTCGGGCAGTCGGGCCAGTCGCAGATGTACTCGGAGACGGCTTCTTCTCGATCGTTGACGACGGTCCGCAGGGTGACGACAGGCATTCCTGCGATCAGTATGGCAGCACCTGAACCATCTGGCCACGAATAACCGTGGGCGAGATGTCCGGCGCCGGTGCCCGAGACGGCGGCGGCGAATGGGCGCGGCCGCTCGTACAAGATCATCGCGGACGTTGACATCACGGATCACGCCGGGGCAAGCACACGCTCGGTGTCGAGTCGCGTCAGCGCGTCGCCTTCGCCGTGGGCGGCGCGCTGGCCGAGCCGACCGCCCGAGCCGGTTCGCCGGCCATGAAATGGTTGCAGCCGCTGTCGCCGGACACGCGCAACAGAAACGGTTGCAGATCTTCGTCTATGCAGAGTCCGAGTGTGTGCGGCTCGATCTTGCCTTGCGGTTCGATCTGCCACCACTTGCAATCCATGCACAGGCCCCAATCGTCAGCCATCTCGATGCTCCTTCACTGATCACGTCGATCAGCGCCGAGCATTGGTGCAACGTCAGTGCCCGCGTTGCGAGCTAGCAACGTTCCTGTCGATAAGCAACCACACCCATAAATTGGCCGTGGGTACTAAACGTCGGTAATTCCGTGCTCTCGCGCTGGAACGCAAGTTGCCTCTGCCGCCAGCCGTGAAGAAAGCCCTGCTGTTCGTATTCTTTGCGGTAGCTCTGGGCTGTTCCGACAAGACGGTGGAGCAGACCGGGCCGTCAA
>JBKPRH010000388.1:0-12063 GCA_046765795.1 Acidobacteriota bacterium
ACGTTGAGTTGGATGCATTCGTCCTTCGACTCTTTCGATTCGGCCGTCGCCTTGGCCTCCTCGAGAGAACGATAGTCCATCATCAACGTGTCGCGACTCTCGACACGCCCGATGCCTGCACTCGTAAACGCGAACTTGTGGCGATTGTTCGGGAGCAGAAACGCCAATGGCTCTGGCGACACGCTCGGCGGGTCCAAGCACTCCGGCTCATCGCCCTTCTTCGGCGGCCTGCCGTTCACCGTCAGCAACTGGCGTGTGACCTTGGCCGGCGACTCGTCCCCCTCCACGGTGGGATCCCATTCGACGCGCAGCTCGTAGACGAGTCTGCGGGCGAACCCGTCGGCGCTCAGGTCTCGTTTGATCTGCTGGATGGAGACCTCCTCGTTGGTGATGATGCTCTGGGCGCGGGCGTAATACTCCTCGACGTACCCGCTGATGCGGCTGACGGTCTGTTCCGCCGAAATTGATTGACCGATCGCCGCGCGTCCGGCCGGCAGGAGCGCAACAGCCACCGCGATCAGCACACACCTCGACATCTCTCGTCCTGTGCTACCTTAGCGAGCCTTCGTCGGGCTCAAAATCAGGTCCTACAGTCTACGGCGTAAACGAATACCGGTCATAGACGGTAGACAGAGCCGAAGTCAGGCAGAGCTCTTCACATCTGCTGCGGTGGCTGCGCTGTCGCGCGGGGCCGCGCTCAACGAGTGGGAGGGATACGAGATGCGCAGGATGCAATACGTTCTGGCGGTGATGACTGTCGCCGCGCTCGGGACGTTGGTGACGTACGCTCAGGCGCCTCAGCAGCCGGCCGCAGGGGCACCGGCGCAGGGTCGTCCGGGTGGTGCTGCGCCTGGGCGTGGCGGTCCGGCAGGACCAGCGTCATTCTTCATCACCAGCGTGGGCAAGGGTGACGGCGCCAACTACGGCGGTCTCGCAGGCGCCGACGCGTACTGCGCGCAGATGGCGCAGGGCGGCGGCATTGCGACGCCACCGGGACGCACATGGCGCGCCTATCTGAGCATGCCGGCCCAGGGCGGCCAGCCGGCCGTGAACGCCCGCGACCGCATCGGCGCGGGTCCGTGGTACAACGCGCGCGGACAGCTGATCGCCAACAACGTGGCCGATCTGCACGGCGATGTGCAACGCGATCGCAACAGCATCAACAAGACGTTTGCGTTGAACGAGAAGGGCGCCGTGGTCAACGGCGTGGGTGACATGCCGAACCAGCACGACATCCTGACCGGATCGGACTCAACGGGCCGGGCGATTGCCGGCGACATGGACACGACGTGCAAGGGTTACGCGAGCAACGCCGACGGTCAGGGCAGCGTGATGCTCGGCCACCACGATCGGACCGGTGGCGGCAACTCGTCGTGGAACTCGGCGCACGGATCGCGCGGCTGCAGCCAACCCAACCTGGTGGCGACAGGCGGCGCGGGACTGCTCTACTGTTTCGCGGCCAACTAGTCGTTCGAATCGTTCGTGACGTTCGGATCGTTCGGCTCGTTCGTACGCAGATCGGCTACGAACCAACCGAACGATTCGAACGGGCGGAACGGAGCGAACGCGCAGAACGGACCGAACGATTCGAACGAACCGAACGACTCGAACGACTCGAACGATCTATTCTTCGATCTGCCAGTCGGCGAGCGGCTGCGGGCCGGGCTTGATGTGGGCGATATCCGGATCGCCATCCCCAGCCGAAACGTCGTTCTGCTTCTTGACCTTATTGTCTTGACGCCGCGCCGCTTTCTGCTGGCGGCGTTCAATAAGCGCTTTCTCGCGCTCGCGCTTGGCGGCGGTTGGTCGTGCGTTTCTAGCCATGCGGAATCCTCAGCATACACCATCGGCACAGCAATCCCCAACGCATTGAGCATTCTCCGGCGACGGGTTAGCATGCTCGTTTCCGTGTGCGTGAGATTCCGCTTCACGACATTCAGGCCGCCGCGCGCGGTGTTTACGATCTGGTCGTTCGCACGCCGTTGATCCGCCTGGAACTACCTGACGCGCCCGGCCTCTCCTCCGCGACCGAGATCTTCCTCAAGCTCGAGACACTGCAGCCGATTGGGGCGTTCAAGATTCGTGGCGCGCACAACGTCGTCCGGCAGCTCAGCGACGACGAACGACGTGGCGGCGTGTGGACCGTCAGCGCAGGCAACGCCGGGCAGGGCGTCGCACTCGCCGCGCGGCATGCGGGGATCCCGTGCTCGGTGATGGTGATCGACACGGCACCCCGCACGAAGGTCGAGGCGATCCGCCGCCTTGGCGCGACGATTGTGCCGGCCACCTATGACGAATGCTGGCGAACGGTGGAATCACACGCTTCGTCGCGTATGCGTGGCCGATTCATACACCCCTTCGACGACGACCGCTTCATTGCCGGAAACGCGACGCTGGGACTCGAGATCATCGAAGACCTGCCGCGCGTGGACGCAATTGTCGGTGCCGTCGGCGGCGGCGGACTCTTGAGCGGCGTCGCATCAGCCGTCAAAGCGTTGAAACCTGACACGCGCATCATTGCTGCCGAACCTGAGACGGCGGCCCCGCTCGCGATGTCGCTACGTAACGGATGCGCGAGCCGTTTCGACGAGTGGCGCGCGTCTTTCGTCGATGGGGCCGGTGGCAAGTCGGTCCTGCCGACGATGTGGCCGCTGCTCTCCGGCCTTGTGGACTCGTCCATCGTCGTACCGTTGTCGGACGTCGCGGCCGCGATGCGGCTGGTCGCCGAGCGCTGTCACGTCGTGATCGAAGGCGCCGCGGGGTGCGCCGTCGCTGCAGCGCTCTCGGGTCGCGTGCATGGCGCTGTCGTCGCAATCGCGTCCGGAGGCAATATCGATCTGAGTACGTTTGCCAGCGTCACCGGCGCGTGCACGAAATGAGTCTCATGACATGCAAAACGCAAGATGCAAAATGCAAAAACGCGCTCACCGGGTATCGTTGAATTTTGAATTTTGCATGTTGAATTACAAGGATCAGATTTGACCCAACTACCCGACCGCATCAATCGACTCGATTCGCTCGCTCGCGATCTCTGGTGGAGCTGGACGCCAGATGCCCGCAGCCTCTTCCGGCGTCTGGACTACAACGTGTGGCGCCAGACCGCGCACAACCCGGTGCGCATGCTGCAAATGCTGCCGCCGGAGGCGTTCGAAGGCGCGATGGCCGATCCGAGTTGGCTGGCCGCGTACGACCGCGTTGTCGCTCACCAGGACTCGTCGCGTTCGGAGCGGCGGACATGGTGCGAGGCCAATTGCCCCGATCTGCAGGGCAAGTCGATTGCCTACTTCTCCGCCGAGTTCGCGCTGCACCAGTCACTGCCGATCTACGCTGGCGGTCTCGGCGTGCTGGCCGGCGATCACTGTAAAGAGGCCAGCGATCTCGGTGTTCCGCTGGTCGGCGTGGGTTTCATGTATCCGCAGGGCTACTTCCATCAGAGCCTCACGTCCGACGGCTGGCAGCAGGAGATCTACGAGAAGCTGAACTGGACGCAAGCGGCCATCGAGCCGGCGATCACGGGCGACGGCAAGCCGTGTATTACCGCGGTGCCGCTCGGCAATCGCACTGTGCTTGTCGCCGTGTGGCGCGTGCGCGTTGGCCGCGTGTCGCTCTATCTGCTCGACACGGATCTCGAGGAGAACGCGCCGTGGGATCGCGAGCTGTCGGCGCGCCTCTACGGCGGCGATCGCGAGACGCGCGTGCAGCAGGAGATCATCCTCGGTATCGGCGGCGTGCGGGCGTTGAAGGCGATGGGCGTCACGCCGGCGGTGTATCACCTCAACGAAGGCCATGCCGCCTTCGTCGTTCTGCAGCGGATCCGTGACCTGTGCGAGGCGGGAGCGAGCTTCGATCATGCCCTCGAGGACGTGCGTCGCAGCACCGTCTTCACGACGCACACACCAGTGCCGGCCGGACACGACGCGTTTCCGTTCCATCTCGTCGAGCAGCACCTCTCCGGTGCGTGGGGCGATCTCGGCGCCTATCGTGAACGGTTCCTGGCGCTCGGTCACTACGACAACGGCGGTGGGCCGATGTTCAACATGACCGCGCTGGCGCTTCGGACCAGCGGATCAGTGAATGGTGTCAGCCGTCTGCACGGGGAAGTCACCAAGCAGATGTGGCAGTCGATCTGGCCCGGCGTGCCGTACGAGTCGCTGCCGGTGAAATCGATCACCAACGGGGTTCATGTACCGACGTGGATCTCGGCCGAGATCGAAGCGCTGTTTGTTCGGCATCTCGGCGCAGACTGGCTGGACTATCACGACGACCCGGCGTATGTCGATCGGGTGATGAACATTCCTGACGAGGAACTGTGGGAGGCACGACAGTCGCTGCGCGCGTTTCTCTTCAACTTCATCCGCGAGCGCGCCCGCAACCGCTGGACGCAGGAACACGTGAGTGCCGCGCGCGTCGTTGCGGCGGCCACGATGTTCGATCACAACACGCTCACGATCGGGTTCGCACGCCGCTTCACCGGCTACAAGCGGCCCGAGTTGATCTTCCTCGACCCGGATCGCCTGGCGAGAATCCTGACCGCGACTGGACGCGCCGTGCAGATCATCTTCGCCGGGAAGGCACACCCCGCCGATGACATCGGCAAGCATCACTTGCAGCGGATCTACCGGCGCGCGCTCGACCCGATGTTCGGCGGACGCATCGGCTTCGTTGACGATTACGATCTGCACGTCGCCCACTACCTCGTGCAGGGCTGCGACGTCTGGCTGAACAACCCGCGCAAGCCGCTCGAAGCCAGCGGCACGAGCGGCATGAAGGCGGCGATCAACGGCACGCCGCATATGTCGATCGGCGACGGATGGTGGGCCGAAGGATTCACCGGCGAAAACGGCTGGCTGATCGAAGGCCACGCCGATCCGAACGATCACGGTGCGCAGGACTGGGCCGATGCCCAGGCGATCTATGCGCTCATTGAAGAGCAGCTGGTGCCGACGTTCTACGATCGCGATGAGCACGGCATCCCGCATCGCTGGTTGCAGATCGTGAAACAGTCGATCCGCACGGTGCTGCCGATCTTCTCGGCGCGGCGAATGGTCAAGGATTACGTCCGGGACATGTATCTCCCGGCGGTTCGCCGCGAAACCGTTACACGATAAACGTCGATTCCCAACGACCAGCCCTGTGGGTTTTGGCGTTGGGAATTGGGAATTGCCGCCGAATATAATGAGGCGGATGGCTCCCAGAAAGTCGAATCTCGTCAAGACGAAGTGTGTACTGTGCGGGTCGAAGGACGTCTCCGAACCGCGGGGCGAGGAGCGGTACTGCCGAGACTGCTGGGAAAAGAAGATCGCGGTCGAGGAGATCGTCGCGCGTGAGTTCGCGCTCAAGCGCTACATCCGCGCACACAGCGCCGAGAAGTATCTGGTCTACCACTCGACGATCAAGCGCCCGTGCGGGCAGATCATCGTCGTCGACGATGGCTACGATTTGTTTTTGTCGATGATTCTTTACCCGAATTTCGGGTGGGATGAGCCGGCCTATCACCTCGAAGGCGATCCCGAAGGCCGCTCGTTCGCCGAGGTGCTCGTGGACGTCGTCGCCACGGAGGTCATCGAGCCCTGGGGCGGCGGCAAGTGGCACCTCGAGATTTTCAGGTCCGTTAATCCAGAGCCGGAGGATTGGAACGGCGAAATGTAGGGCTGGCGTGACATAATTGCCCGGCTCTTGTAGCTAGTTTCTTGGGAGGGTTACATCATGAACGGCCAGAGACGCACGTTCCTGACCATCGCCGGCGTCGTGCTTCTGCTCGCGGCTGCGGCAGCCGAACAATCCAAGCCGGCACCACCGGCGCAGTCTCCAGCGCGTCCAAACGATGAAGGCGCGGCCACCGCGCCGCAGAAGCTCGTCGCACCAGTGCGCGGAGAGGCCGAGCTCGGGTTCACGAATCCGGTCAGCAAGCGCGTCGGGAACATGATCGTGACGACGATCAAAGTGAAGAACCTGTCGAAGGGCGCGATCGCAGGCCTCAAGGTCGATGAGTTCTGGTACGACAAGAAAGGCGACCCGGTGACGGGCTCGCAGCCGTTCCGCTACCGGAAGCCGCTGCAGCCGGGCGAAGTCATCGAAGTCGAATTGAAAGTGCCGACCGATCCTCGGATGGACCGGAACCAGTACAAGTTCGAGCACGCGAACGGCACGATCAAGACGACGAAACTGCCGAAGCTGTAAAGCATTGAAGATTGGATGATTTTTGATTGGTGATTAGTTGTTGATTGGCGATTGACGATCGTTGATTGCGGGCAAGGCATACTTCAATCAACAATCACGAATCACCAATCGTCAACCAATCGATGAATCAAAGATCGGCCAATCACTAATGCTCTCTCACCGCCAGATGTTCAAGAACGCGGTGATGAGCAGACCGTTGACGAAATCGATTCCGAACGCACCCACGAGCGGTACGACGAGGTAGGCTTTCGGCGCCGGCCCGTACCGCTCGACCAACGCGCCCATGTTCGCCACCGCATTTGCCGTGGTCCCGAGCATGAACCCGCAGAAGCCGCTCGACATCACGACCGCGTCGTAGTCCTTCCCCATCAAACGCGGAATCGCCAGCAGACAGATCGCGGCGATGAACACGACCTGACAGCACAGAATCACGAGCAGTGGAATCACCACGCCGGCGAGTTCCCACAACCGCAGCGTCATCAACGCCATCACCAGGAAGAGCGCCAGCGCCACCGTCCCGAGATCATCGATGGTCCGCTGTGACATGCCGATGAGCCCCGTCATGTCATCGAGATTGCGAATCACTGCCGCGACGATCATCGCACCGATGTAGGCCGGCAGTGTCCACCCGAGCGCCTGCAGTCCGGCGCTCACCCACACGCCTGCGCCGACCGCGGTGATGATCACGACTAGGTGCTTGAGGAGCGCGTACGCCTCAATGTCCTCGCCTGCCGGCACTGTCGTCACTGGCTCGGCGAACTGTTCCTCCGCGAGGTTCTTGAGCGTGCCGTCCTGGGGAACCCCAGGAACACGCCGTGGATGTCGATCCAGCAGATACGTCCCGATCGGCCCACCCATCAGTCCGCCTGCGACGATGCCGACCATCGCCGCAGACACGGCGAGCGTGGAAGCGCCGGGCACTCCGGCCTGTTCGAACAACGGCGCAAACGCGAGACCGGTCGCGGGGCCGCCGGTGAGCGTTACCGATCCGGCCAGCACGCCCATGAGCGGATGCTCACCGAGGAGATACGCGACCGCTGCGCCGAGTACGTTCTGCAGCGCGGCGACGAGCGACGCCACGATCATCATGATCAGGACCAGCGGGCCGCCGCGTTTGAGCAACAACACGCTGGCTCCGAATCCCACCGATGCGAAGAACGTGTTCTGCAACGGCGTCTGCAGCGTGGTGTCGAACGCGAGCGGCCGCCACTCAATGGCGTAGCCGATCGCGAATAGCGCGGCGACCGGAAGGCCGCCGGCAACTGGCGCTGGAATGTTGTAGCGCGCGAGCGCAGGAATGAGACGCTTCAGCCCGTAGCCGACGAAGAGAATGAGACCGGCGAAGGCAACCGTCTGGACGATATCGAGTTTCACCGGACGCGAATCTGGATATCGCGGCTGACCGCCGGTAGATCGCCGATTCGCGGCTGCCCTTCTACGTGCAGGACGTAGAGGCCGGGTTCCACCGCGTCGAGTGGCAGACGCGCGGCAAATCCATAACCACCCGAGCGACCCTGCAGATCGCTCGACGAACGTTCCTCGGTGACGTTCTGCACGACGCGCCCACCTTCGGCGCGTAACTCCGCTTTGAACTGGAGCTGGTGCGCCGCGCCACCGATGTTGTTCTCGTAGAACTCGGCGAACAGCGCAATCGTGTCGTCCCGCGAGAACTCGCGCATCGCCGTCGGCGGCCCGGGAAGATAGTCGGCGAGCGGATCCTTGGGCTTCGCGGTCGGCGCCTCGGCGGCAGCCCGCGACGTCAGGGTCACGCCGCTCATCACGAACTTCTCTTTCGTGAAGTCCGGAATCTCGAGGTCATACAGCACGCTGCCGGTGCGTCCGTTACGCGAAGAGGCGGCGATGCGAAGCTGGTAGCGACCGGGCGGCAGGCTGATCTGGTTCACGAGACGGAAGCCGCGGCTCTTCGCGCGCGCGAGCGTATCCGGCTTGAGATTGAGATTCACCAGCTGTCGTTCACCAGGAAACAGCTTGCCCTTTGAATCCGTCGCCGAGTTGACCAACTCGAGCGTCTCGCTGAACGTGCCGTCCTTCTCGATAAACTCGAAGTTGTTGATATCGACTTCAGCGACATACGCGACGGCGGCATCAGGCGCCGTCCCCTTATACGGTGCCGCAAACACCTTGATCGGGATACCGGTCACCGGAAGCGGGCTGCCGATCGCCTCGGCGAGCGCCGGACTGACCTTCGTCGAGGGTGTCGTATTTGGACGCCGGCCGCGCGCTTCGAAGTAGCCGTTGCGGCTGCGGACGCGCAAACCCGGACGCTTCACGCGCACTTCGATCTTGCGGAAACGGCCGTCGCGGCGCTCGTTCATCGAGTAGTAGCCGAACATGTAGTAGCTGCTGTTCTCGGCCACGATGCGATCGAAAGCGCCGTTGAGATCGTTGCGATTCACCGCGGCGAAGCCGCCGGTGCTCGTTGCCAGTACACGCAGGCTGTCCTGGGACAGACGCAACTCGCTCTGCAACGCGCGACCGTCGGCGTCGCCAATAGTGCTGCTCTGCGTGATGAGATCCTCGTCGCCGACCACGAGACCGCGGGGATCGATCGCGTAGATGCTGACATTGCCACGCGTCGCGGAGGCGATTGCGTCCTGGGTGTCGAGCAGCACCGCAGACGCGGTCGAGCCGAGCACGCCGGTCGCCTCGAAGATGTTGTAGTCGATGCCTTCACCAATCAGCAGCATCGCCTTGCGGCGGCCGCGGACGCCGGCCATGAACTCGGCAAGCTTGCGGACGTTGTTCATCACCGAGCGGGCGCGGAACGCGCGATCCATCTGCTCGATGTCGTCGCCTGGCTCGAGGTTGCCGGTATCTGGATTGGTGCGCGCACCCTCGATCCGCTGAATCGTGGCGGAGCGCAACTTGCGGCCGTTGAACTTGTCGATCGCCTGCAGCAGCAGACGCGGATTGTTGGTGAAGTCCTGCGAGGCATCCGCGCGTCCGGTGTACACGACCGCGGCGAGATCGTTGGTGCCGAAGTTCTGCTCGATGAATCGGCGCGCAGCCGCCTTGACGCGCGGCGATCGCGTGAAGTCGGTGTGAATGTCATCGAGGACGAGCAAGTAGATGCGTCCCTCGAGATGCTCGTTCGTCTGCACGTCGGGCTCGATCGGCTTGCCCGCGAACAGCGGCCGCTCGGCGCGCTCGATCGGAATGTTGACCAGCGAGAAGGCCGAGACTTTCTGCGGCTTGCCGTCCTCGAAGACATCGAAGTCATTCGCCGTGAGGTCGGTGACCGGGTTTCCCTGCGCGTCCGTGACGAACGCATCCACCTCAACGTAATTCACTTCGACGCGGAAGGTGACCGGAGGCTGGTCGGGCGCCTGCGGTGCTGGTGGTGGCTGCTGCGCGGCGATCGCCGCACTCAGAGCGGCGACGAGGATGGCAACGGTCAGTCGCTGTGTCATAAGTCTCGCCGGAAGAAGGCGGATGGCAGCGTCGATTATAGGCGTTCGCGCGCTCACGCGCTGACCGCGGGTGCCACCGGCCGTTCGCCGGGAAACTGCGTCATAACAAGCAGGAACCGAGCCGTATACTGCACGCTATGGAACTTGATGTGGCCGCTATACAGGAAGCCTTGCGCACAGCGAACCTGGATGGATGGCTGCTCTACGACTTTCATGGCTCGAACCCAATCGCCTCGCGTCTTGCCGGACTGACTGGCGGCGGACACATGACGACGCGGCGGTGGTATTACCTGATTCCAGCACACGGTCGTCCTCGCGGTCTCGTGCACGCGATCGAGCGCCACAACCTCGATCAACTGCCCGGTGACAAAACGGTATACGCGGGACGGCAGCAGCTGGACATTGGTTTGACAAATCTGCTGCAAGGAATGCGGCGCGTGGCGATGGAATACTCGCCTATGTGCGCGATTCCCTATCTTTCCCGGGTTGACGCCGGCACGGCCGAGGCTGTCCGCGCGAAGGGCGTCGAAATCTTTTCTTCGGGAGACCTCGTCCAACAATTCGAGGCCGCATGGACACCCGCCCAGCTGGCCTCGCATCAGGTCGCATCGGCCGCGCTCTACCGCATCAAGGATCGCGCCTTCGAATGTGCAGCGGCCGCGGTGCGTGCGGGACGTGCGTTGAGTGAATACGAGTTGCAGCAGCAGATGGTCCAGTGGTTCGACGAAGAAGGATTGATCAGCGACTCGGCACCTGTGGTTGCGGTCGATGCCAATGCCGGCAATCCGCACTATCTACCAACGATTGAACGGTGGCACCCCATCTCGGCCGATCAGGTGCTGCTGCTCGATCTCTGGGGCAAGACGAAAGCACCCGGCGCGGTGTTTGCTGACATCACATGGGTAGGCGTGACGGCTTCACGCGTGCCAACGGAGACGGCGCACGCATTCAGCGCGATCGCTGAGGCGCGGGATGCGGCAGTGAAGCTGGTCGAAGACGCGGCTCGCAACGGGCGTGACCTCTGCGGATGGGAAGTCGATCGCGCGGCGCGGAAAGTCATCCAGCAGCGAGGATACGGCGAACACATTCTTCACCGCACCGGACATAGCCTCGGCGAAAACGTCCATGGAAATGGTGTGCACATGGATGATTACGAAACCCACGACGATCGACGGCTCATTCCCGGCACGGGGTTCACCGTCGAGCCAGGGGTCTACTTCGAGACGTTCGGCGTGCGCACCGAGGTGAATGTGTTTCGCGGGAAGCACGAGGCCACGGTAACCGGCCCGAGCCAGCGGGATGTCGTGACGTTGTTGTAAGTCGGGCTAAAACGGCCCGGCTCTACGGAATGAGCAGTTTTGTTCGACAATATAGGCGAGGCGCTCCGCCGAAGCCATCGGGGAAAGGACGGGCCGTCCAAAACGACGGTCAGCCCGTCCGAAGGGATAGAGAGAAAGAGGTTTTGGGAGGCATGATGAACCGCAGATTCACGTGGTTTTACGCATTGCTCATTGCAGTGACGTCGGCAGCAGCGGCTTTGGTCATAGCGTCACGGCTGGGACTATCACCGGAGTCATCCGCGCAGACGGTCGCGGCGCCGGCCATGAACAGCACGCCGCTGTCGGGTCCTGTCACCGCAACAACGTTCCGGGAGATCGCGAAACACGCGAGCCCGGCCGTCGTGAACATCAGGACCGAGTCGCGCCAGCGCACGCAGGACCTGAATGAGTTCTTCGGCGGCGGCAACGATCTGTTCGATCGCTTCTTTGGTCCCTCCGGTGGTGGCGGCGGTGGCCGCCGGCCGGAGAGCCGTCAGCGCGATCAACTGGTGCAGGCAGCCGGCACTGGTTTCATCATCGACAAGTCGGGCCTGATCCTGACCAACAATCACGTCGTCGAGGGCGCGCAGAAGATCAAGGTGTCGCTCTACGGCGAAGATGACGATCAGGAATACGATGCGAAGATCGTCGGCCGCGATCCGCTGACCGACAGCGCGCTCATCGAGCTGACCGAGAAGCCGGATCACACGCTGCCGGCGATCGAGTTCGGTGACTCGTCGCAGATGCAGCCCGGTGACTGGGTCATGGCCATCGGCAATCCGTTCAATCTGGCCCACACCGTCAGCGTCGGCGTGATCAGCGCGAAGGAGCGTCCGTTCACAGTGGCCGAGGGCCGCTCGGCGCAGGTCCTTCAGACTGACGCGGCGATCAATCCTGGCAACTCGGGCGGTCCACTGCTCAACGTGCGTGGCGAAGTGATCGGCATCAATACCGCTATCATCGCGGACGGCCGTCAGTCGGGCAACATCGGCATCGGCTTCGCGATCCCGATCAACACCGTGCGTGATCTGCTCCCGCAGCTGCGCACCGGCAAGATCACACGCGGCCGCATCGGCATCGGTGTCGAAGGGGTCTCGCGTGATGCTGTCGACGAATTCGGATTGAAGGATCGC
>JBKPRH010000389.1:0-26261 GCA_046765795.1 Acidobacteriota bacterium
GAGGTGCATGTTGCAGGTGTTGCCCTCGTACCACATGCTGCAGATCCCGACCTGGGCCTTCTGCAAATCGGCGTCGGTCAGGCCGATGCCGTACAGCATCGCCTGCGACGCGCCCTGGCTGCGAGGTTGTGTGACTCGAGATGAGTACTTGTTCATAGGAAATTCCGCCGGGTCTACAAAACAAGACCCGGCCCACATCTGTCGAGTACGCGCTCCAACAGACGTGGGGCGGGTCCTGCTCTTTGGACCCGCCGGCTCTAAACGGTCGCCGGCTGCGGAAGCTTGACGGGATCGAGGAACGGCATCATGTCGCGCAGCTTCGAGCCGACGACCTCGATCGGGTGGTTCGCGTCCTGCTGCCGCATCTGCTTGAAGTTCGGATACCCGCTCTCGGCCTCGGCAATCCACTGCTTGGCGAACTTGCCCGCCTGGATGTCCGCCAGGATCTGCTTCATCGCCTTTTTCGTTTCGGCGGTCACGATCTTGGGGCCGGCCGTGTAGTCGCCGTACTCGGCGGTGTCGCTGATCGAGTAGCGCATGTACTGCAGTCCGCCGCGATACATCAAATCGACAATCAGCTTCAGCTCGTGCAGACACTCGAAGTAGGCGATCTCCGGCTGATACCCGGCTTCGATCAGGGTCTCGAATCCGGCCTTGACCAGCGCGCTCGTGCCACCGCACAGCACTGCTTGCTCACCGAACAGATCCGTCTCGGTCTCCTCGGCGAAGGTCGTCTCGATCACTCCCGCGCGCGTGCAGCCGATCGCCCGCGCATACGACAGCGCCGTCGTCTTGCCCTTGCCGCTGACGTCCTGATGCACGGCGAGGAGGCCTGGCGTCCCCGCGCCTTCCTTGAACACTTCACGCACGCGATGGCCCGGTGCCTTCGGCGCAACCATCGTCACGTCCACATTGGCGGGCGGCACGATCCAGTTGAACCGGATCGCGAAGCCGTGCGCGAACATCAGCATCTTCCCTGCGGTCAGGTTCGCCTCGATGTCGGACTTGTAGACGCGCGCCTGATGCTGATCGGGGATCAGCACCATGATCACGTCAGCCCACTTCGACGCATCGGCGACGCTCATGACCTTGAGGCCGGCCGTCTTCGCCTTCTCCGCTGACTTGCTGCCGGCCTGCAATCCGACCACGACGTCCGCGCCGCTGTCCTGAAGATTGAGGGCGTGCGCATGGCCCTGCGAGCCGTAGCCGATCACCGCCACCTTGCGGGAACGAATGAGTTCGATGTCGGCGTCCTTGTCGTAAAACATCTTGGCCATTGTGTCTCTTAACTCCTGAGCCGCCGGAAGGCGGCCTCCTTCGTGCCTAGGAATATTGTGTCGCTGATAGCGCGACGTCGCCGCGGCGCATCGCAACCTGGCCGGTGCGGACCATCTCGATGATCCCGAGCGGCTCGAGGCGGGAAATCACCGAATCCACGTGCGGCGGTTCGCCGGTGATTTCGAGCGTCATCGTTTGCTCGCCGGTGTCCACGATGTGCGCACGTGTCTCATCGACGACGCGTAACAGCTGCGCGCGGTCGTGGCCGGCAACGGCGACCTTGACCAGCGCGAGGTCGCGCGCAACCGCCGGCACGTCACGCAGATCCTCGACCTGCAGCACGTTGACCAGCTTGTACAGATAGGCGGTGACGCGGTCCGCGCTGACCTCGTCGCTGTCGATGACGACGGTCATGCGCGAGACGCCGGGCACATCCGTGCGGCCGACGGTCAGCGATTCGATATTGAAAGCACGGCGTCGGAACAACGACGCAACGCGATTGAGTACGCCGGGCTTGTCTTCGACGAGGGCAACGATGCTGTGATGCATAACGGAACTTTGCAGACCCCGGTGTCAGGCCTCAGGCGACTGACGTCGGGGCCTTCCCTAAATGAGATCGGTGGCTGATTCGACGAGCACGCTGGGTTCCTGCTGCGGACGACGAATCATTGCATCGAGATCCGCGCCTGCCGGAACCATCGGGTACACGCTGTCTTCCTGCTCGACCCTGAAGTCGATCAGCACGGTGCCTTCAGTCTCACGCGCACGCTTCACCACGTCGGCCACCTCCGGGCGCTTCTCGGCTCGAAGTCCGACCAGGCCATGCGCCTCGGCGAGCTTCACGAAATCGGGGCTGCGCAGCGGAGTCGCCGCGTAGCGGCGTTCGTAGAAGAACTCCTGCCACTGACGCACCATGCCGAGGTAGCCGTTGTTGATCACGGCCACATTCACTTTCACGCCCTCTTGCGCCGCGGTGGACAACTCGGCTGCCGTCATCTGGAAGCCGCCGTCGCCGACGATCGCCCAGACTTCCGCATCGGGCCTGGCCAGTTTCGCGCCGATCGCGGCCGGCAGTCCGAAGCCCATCGTGCCGAGACCACCCGAGGTGATGAGTGTCCGCGGCTTTTCATGATGGTAGTACTGCGCTTCCCACATCTGATGCTGACCGACATCGGTCGCGATGATGGCGTTGCCTTCGGTCAAGCGCCAGATGTCGTTGATCACGTGTGGCGCATACAGATGGCCGTTGTCGGGCAGCGACTGGATGTCTCGTACCGCCGAATCGCCCTTCATCGAGCCGATGTACTTCAGCCACTGGCCGTGGTCGGCGGGCTCGACGACGTCGAGCAGGTCCTTGAGCGCATGACGGAGGTCAGCCACGATTGCGGCATCCGCCGTCACGTTCTTGTTGATCTCCGACGGATCGATGTCGATGTGAATCTTCCTGGCGTTCAGGGCATAGGTCTTGATATTGCCGGTCACGCGGTCGTCGAACCGCATGCCGAAGGCCAGGAGTAGATCGGCTTCCTGAATGGCGTGATTCACCCACGCCTCGCCGTGCATGCCCATCATCCCAATGTTGAGCGGATGGCTCGCCGGGAAGCCGCCCAGACCGAGCAGCGTCATGGCCACCGGCGCGTTGATGCGCTCGGCGAACTGACGCACTTCCTTCATGGCACCACTCTGGAGAATGCCCTGACCCGCGAGAATGACCGGCTTCTTCGACGCCTTGATCAACTCGACGGCCTTCGCCATCTGGCTCTTGGCGATCGTGAGCTTGGGGCGATGGCCCTTCATCTTCACAGGAGTCGCGTCCCACGCCCAGTTCGCCTTGGCCTGCTGCGCGTCCTTCGTGATGTCCACCAGCACCGGACCCGGACGGCCTGACTTGGCGAGATGGAACGCTTCCTTGATCGCCGGCATGATGTCTTCGACGCGCGTCACCAGGTAGCTATGCTTGGTGATCGGCAGCGTGATGCCGGTGATGTCGGTTTCCTGAAATGCGTCGTAGCCAATGAGCTTGCTCGGCACCTGGCCCGTAATGCATACGATCGGGACCGAGTCCATCTGCGCAGTGGCGATGCCCGTGACCAGGTTCGTCGCCCCAGGACCTGACGTCGCGATCGCGACACCGACGCCGCCGCCGGCCCTGGCGTACCCGTCGGCCATGTGCGACGCGCCCTGCTCGTGACGAACGAGGACGTGGCGGATCGGGTAATCCAGCATCGCGTCATACGCGGGCAGGATCGCGCCGCCGGGATAACCGAAGACTGTCGTCACGCCCTCATGGACGAGACACTCCCAGATGATCTGTGCACCAGTGCGCTCAAGTGGCATACCTGTTCAGTGTGCCTTGTCGGACCATATCAGTCAAATTGATAGTCGTTCGGACAAGATAAGCATTGATGATGTCCCGTTCCGAGGACCCCTGGCGCAGCGGACGCGCTGAGACGGCTGGTACTGTGCAATTCCTTCCGAAACTGTCGATAAGAGGGGCGTAGGCTGCGCAAAACGGCTGACGTTGGCGTGTGTTTTGTACGGCCCGATCCTTGAACTCATCGACTCGGGAGAGAAAGCGAATGACTAAACATTTGATGTCCGTTGTCCTGCTCACGGCCCTGGCGACCGCATGCGGAGGGAGCAACAACGGAACTCCGCAGAACCCGGAGACCGCACCAGCGCCGGCTGCGCAACCCGCTGCGCCACCGACCGAAGCGCCGCCACCTGCGGCTCCGGCTGCGCCCGCCCCGGCACCGGCTGCTCCGGCGCCTCGTCAAACGGCGCCTCGTCAGTCGGCTGCGCCAAGCCGGCCTGCACCGGCGCCCGCGGCATCGAATGCTGCCCCGGCTCCGGCGCCGCGCCCGGCCGAACCGCCGAAGCCTGTCTATCGCGATGTGAGCGCTGCAGTCGGCACTGCCCTGTCGCTGTCGCTCATTACGCCGCTCTCGACTGAAACGGCAAAGGTCGAAACGCCGGTGACCGCGCGCCTGCGTCAGCCGATCGTCGTCGATGGCTTCACGGTTGTGCCCGCCGGCGCGACGCTGCATGGGGATGTGACCGAAGTCGAGCGCGCCGGTCGCGTGAAGGGTCGTTCGCGCCTGGTGTTCCGCTTCGCCGAAGTGCAGGTGAATGGTCAGCGCGATCCGTTCCGCACGAACGCACTGACCTTCGAGGGTGAAGCGACCAAGGGCGAGGATGCCGCGAAGGTCGGCGGTGGTGCCGGCATTGGCGCAGTGATTGGCGGCATCGTTGGCGGCGCAAGCGGCGCGGCGAAGGGTGCGGCGATCGGCGGCGCAGCCGGTGGCGGCGCGGTGCTCGCGACGCGCGGCAAGGATGTGGAGCTCGCGGAAGGGACCGAGCTGAACACCTCGCTCGCGTCGCCCTACAGCGTCCGCGTCGAAGTGAAGTAACGCGATTACGAGTCGGCGGGTGTGTCGGCTGCCGCAGGTCCGGCTGCCGCCTCGCCCGCCGCAAAGCCAATCTTCGAGTGCGTGCCGTCGCAGAACGGTTTGCGCGTCGAAGCCCCGCATCGACAGAGCGCGATTGGCCGCCGGTCAATCGCGTATTCCGCACCATTCCAGTCGATCACCCGCACGTCCTCGCTCTCAATCACGTACGGGCCGTTCTTTCGCAATCGGATGGTGATCACACGTCACCTCACGGGAACTGCATCGGGCTTCGCCCGATGCCGACGATGCTGCACGCGTAGATCAGATTGAGCCCGCGCCGGGCCGCCTCCTCCATCAGCGCATCGTCCTCAGCGCCAGGGTTGATCCAGATCTCAGGGATCTGCTTCCGCTCGAATTCGTCGAGCAGTCTCGTGGCGATTTCGGGCTGCACATAGACCGTTGCCATGTCGATCGGTCCGGGCACGTCGAGCACCGACGCGTAGGCCTTGATCCCCTCGACCTGCGCTTCGTGCGGGTTGATCGGAATGACGGTGTGGCCTTCCGACTGAAACGCCCTCAGCGCCTTGTTGCCGAACTTGTGTCTGTCGTTCGAAGCGCCAACGATGGCCACGGTCTTGGGCATGCAGCCATTATCGCTACAATCAGTGTCCGTGTTCTTCGACCGTCGCCTCCGACTGGCGACTCTCCTTCTGCTCTGCTTCTTCACGTTCGTCCTCGGCCTCGGTCGCCAAGCGATCACCGATGCCGACGAGGCGTTCTATGCCGAGGCGTCGCGTGAGATGGTCGAGAGCGGCGATTGGCTCACGCCAAAGTTCAATTATCAGAACCGCTGGGAGAAGCCTGTCCTCTACTACTGGCTGACGTCGGCCACCTATCTCGTCACCGGGCCAACAGAGTTCGCGGCGCGACTGTGGGCAGCGTTGTCCGGTGTCGGTCTCGTCCTGCTCGCGTGGGGCATTGGTCAGCACATGACGGGGCGAGACGATGTTGCCTGGCTCACCGGAGCCGTCGTCGCGACAAGCTTCGGCTACTTCTCAATGGCGCGCTCGGCACTGCCCGACCTGCCGCTCACGTTCTGTATCACGCTCGGGATCTGGGCCACCTTGCGCGCAGTCGATGCGGCGGAACCGCGTAGGACCGGTCCTTCCGGACCGGCCGGTATGTGGTGGGCGCTCGCGGGCTTTGGCGCCGGCGCCGGTTTCCTGATGAAAGGACCCGTCGCGCTCGTCGTGCCCGCCGTCGTGCTGCTCCCGATCGCATGGCGAGAACGTCGCCGCTTGCAACTCGATGTTCGCGGGATCGCTCTTGCGGCGCTGATTGCTGCCCTCGTCGGACTACCGTGGTACCTCGCGATGTGGCGCGAGCATGGCAGCGCGTACCTTCAAAGCTTTTTCGTCGCAGACAACCTGGAACGCTTCAGCACCGAGCGCTTCAATGACGCGAGGCCGTTTTGGTTCTACGGTCCCGTCCTACTCGGCGGCCTGATCCCGTGGTCGGTGTACCTCGTTGCATTCAGTGCTGACGGCCTGGCCCGACTCAGCAGACGTACGCTTCGCCTCAGCGACACCGATTGGCGACTGCTGATCTGGGCAGCGATGCCCGTGTTGTTCTTTACAGTCTCGATCGGCAAACAGCCACGCTACATCCTGCCGGTCCTTCCTCCGCTTGCGGTCTTCGTCGCGCGCGGCATCATCGAGCGCTTCGGACATCAACGCGATCGGCTGCTCGGCGCCGCGACGTGGATCACGGCGATCGTCTATGGAGTGCTCGCCGTCGGCTTCGTTCGCATGGCACCGTTGCTGAACACGGCGTACCCGCTGGCCACGTGGATCGGAGTCAGCCTGCTCGGATGTTCAGGGATCGCCTTGGCCGGAGTCGCCGCGACCTCCTCGTGGCGAAAGCTGCCCGTCGCCGCGAGCATTGCTGGTGGGCTGGTGCTCGTGGCGGTGTGGTTTGGCGCATTCGTCGGCAATCGTCCCGAGCCCGTCGAACAGATGGCGGCGCTGATTCATTCCCACCGCTCGGCTCAGGAGCCAATCGGCGTGCTCGATGTGTTCACCAGGAACCTTGGCTTCTATACCGGCGCACCGCGAATGCAGTTATTCGGGACGGAACAGGCGGGCGTCTTTCTGCGCTCGCCTGAACGCGTGTTGCTCGTCCTGCGCTCGGCCGATGTGCCGGCAGTCGCCGCGGCGTCAGGACTGACACTCAAGACGCTCGGTGAGGTGCGCTATCTCAACACGGCCAACATCCGATTGCGAACGCTGCTGCGGCCCGACCCGTCCGCAGAGATCGAAATGATCTCGCTCGTGACCAATCGCTGACGCGCACGCGATGCCCTCCAAGCCGATGTTGTGTATCACGTGAACACGTCTCCCGATCGTTCGAATTCGTCGTCCGCGTCATCGCGCCGCGTGCGCCTCGGCCGTGCCGACGATAAGCGGACGAACAAACGGCGGGGCCTTGGCCAGGTTGCCTTGTTCGAGCGACGTGACCGTAAACCCGGCCGCACGAATCGCGTCGAGCGTCGATCGGTTGCAATTGCAGCCGTGGGCCACGATTCGGTTGAGACCATTGAGCCGGTCCTGCCAGGCGGCGAGTCGTGGCTCCTCAGATCGTACGTGCTCGATGAAGAGCAGGCGACCACCGGGCTTGAGGACGCGCCGAACCTCGCTGAGCGTGCGCGCCAAATCGTTCACGGTACAAAGGACAAGCGTCGACACCACAGTGTCGAATTGCGCGTCGCCGAACGGGAGCTGCTCGGCCGGCGCCCGGACGACTTCGACGCCGCGTCGCTGCTCGCGAATGCGCCGCGCGAGCTTACGCGCCATCGGGGTCTCTGGCTCCGCCGCCGTGATCGATTCGACGCCCGGGCCGTAGAACGGGAGGTTTGCACCAGTGCCAGCGCCGATCTCGAGCACTCGACCAAGGGCATTGCCAAGAAGCTGCTCGCGACGTGCTCGAAGGCCGGCCGCCTCGACACTCGACGTCATGCGGTCGTAGACGCACGCAAACAACCAGCCACTGAGACTCATCACACTGCCTTTTCTGTGGGCGCTCGGCGCACCGTCTGACAGACGTGACCCCTGTTTCGTTAGGTCGCCACTCCTTTGTCAGTGCAATCGGCTCAACGGTCAGCGTTCATAGCGACCACACGGAATCGCACCTGGCGGTCGACTGGTGCAACGCGTGTTGGGCGGTTTGGCAAGAGGTCGTCACTCATCTGGCTCAAACAGGCGTTTTCTAAGATATCCCTTCCAGCTTTCCGGTAGCGCTGGTACATCGACGGCGCGTCGGAGAAGATCCTCGTTGTTCCTATCGCGCGCGTACAGTGACGCAATATCTGCCACCGTGACGCCGTGCTCATCACGTCCCACGAATTCGATCACATTGCCTCGGGCCACTTCGCCCTCTCGAACGACGGCCAGGTAGAAGCCGGGCCGACCGCTGCGCATGAAGCGCTTCACCATGTCATCGCGACCGAATCGTACGCCCAGCTTGAAACACGGCATTCGGGGTTGCGTCACGAGAAACTCAGCGGAACCAACTCGGATGCGATCGCCGATTCTGATGTCCGGCTCGAGCAGCCCTTCCGTCGTGAAGTTCTCACCGAATGTGCCCCACGCTAAATCCGTCGCCGGCAGTTCTCGACGCCAGTACTCATAGTGCTCGCAGGGATAGGCGTAGACAGCCTTGTCCGGGCCACCGTGCACGGAGAGGTCGGACTGTTTATCGCCGTCGAGGTTGAGCGACGATACGTGAACGAGCCCTTCCACTGGATCCTTCCAGATTGAGGTCCGAACCACGCGGCCGTGCGATGCGACTTCCCGCGGAAGACCTACATTCACCGAAACCAACTGCACGTGTTACTCCTCGACCTTCCCAGGAGTCTGCCCAACGTCCGCGTTTCAGCCGCGGCGGCTCATGATCGCACCGGCCCGCCGACGGCTGCAAACGCTTGTTAGCCAGCCGAAGCTACTGGTCGTGCAAGAAAGGTCTGGGCTCCTTTAGCCGCTTCCACAAGAACGCAACATACGCTGCGCGACGCCGATGGGTATCGATGCCATTCATGGAGAGGTACTCGGCCGGCACCGCACCGACCGCCGACTCCAATGCCGTTCGGTCCAAGAGCCCCGCCAGGGCCATATCGATGATCGCTAGCCTGGTGGCTCGAGATCCCAGTACGTGGTTGCTGAGCGACCAGCGTCGCGCCCGCGGCGATTCCTCAGTGACATTGGACCACCGATGATGAAATCCAAGGCTGGCACCATGGTCAATCAGCCAGAGCCGATCCTGAGACCACACCAAGTTGGGGTTCTTCGCAGTGCGGTCCGGGTTCTGGACCAATCCATCTAACCAGACGATCCTCGATGCAAGATCGGGATCGACGCGCGAAACATCCAGTCGACGAAAGTCTCTTGCGTCCGGTAAGCACTCGAAGCCGAGATTGAGGCCGACACTAAATCTGAGAAGCTGCGCCAGCTCGTCGTGCGGATCATCGCTCGGCAGATCCGCAGGGACGTCGATCAGAACGCGAGCGGGAACAGACAAAGAGAGCGCATCGGCCAGCGCGCCCACAACGATCTCGGCCACCAGGGTCAACGGGGCCTGCGCGGCGCCGCGCAGCTTGGTGTAGAACACTCCGCTCTCGGTGTCGATCAAGACCGGCCATGAACTGCCACCACGATCGGCCCTGACCACTCGCCGAGCTCGGTACGTCTGCATGGAATCGACCGGTTGAGAGTTGAGGGTTGAGGACTGGCTAGACGGCCCTTCGAAAGTCGTGCTTACCAACAGCTATACGTTACCAGCCGAATCTTGTCAGGGGACAGACGCTCGTCCTTCGCGAGCCGCCGAATAAGGTCGAACACCAGGCGCCAGTCGCTCGAATTCAGTTCGGCCTCGCTAAACCCGGCCGCCTCAATCTCGCGCCACGTCGCAAACGTATAGCCACCGAACTCACCCTTACCGAATCGCGTTTCGAGATCGCGTATCTCTTCGATCTCTCGACGGACCTCCTTCGATGGATTTGTCGGAAGACCGCGATTGGCTGCGAGCGCATGTACCCGGCTCGTACCGGCAATCCACGATTTTGATAGCCCGAACAGGCGCTCAGAGATCGAATCGGCGACATCGATCAACGCCCCAAGACTCAACACGGCTTGCCACGCATGTTCGTCGGAACGTTCAGGCTCATCGTGACGAGTGATCTCAACCCACCCGTGAAGATCGAGAGGCATTTATGTTCTTGTCCGTCTAACGTGATGCCGCCAGCCGAGAGCGGCGTTCAGGGTTACTGCGAATCCTCCGGTCGTCATTGCGCCGCTCGTCGGCTGCAGCGGCCTGTTAGCCAGCGTGTGACTCACTCAGCGATCATCTCGCGAACCACAATGTGTCTAGATCGGACAAGTATCGCTCCCAAAACGCCTCGAATGTGGGGGCGATGTGTTCGTACGAATCACCGCAGAGCCCCACCACCTGCGTCGGAACCGATCCGTGCGCGAGCCGAACGGCAAAGACGCGCGACCAGATCATGTAATCAGCAAACGCGAAATACTCTGCTGCGTTGGGTAACTTCGTCGCGATCTGACTGTAGTCTGGCATCGCCGCAAATGGCATCGCTACCACGGAGCTAAGCTTCTCTAGCGACCATGCTTCGAACAGATAATCGGCGGTTTCCTCCGTGCCGTTCACACAGCGATAGAACTTGGCGACGTCATCTGGAAGCGAACGACCGATCCTGTCCTCGCACGCACGCAGATCGCGCGGCGAGACACCGGGCCTCAGCGCCGCGCCGCTCTCCCGCCAGAAAGCCAGCAGTCGTTGTTCGACGGGTTCAAGCATCTGCCATCGTAGTCTGGCTAACGATAGGCATCAGCCGCAGCGCGCTCGTCTTCCGCTGCGCTGTCGGCTGCATGCCAAGTTAGCCCGTCGTGCTTATATCTGTCGTGACTTGATCTCAGGAACTTCGGCTTCTGTCTACTCAACTCCACGACAGTCACTCCGGAACGTGCCGTCGTCCTCCATTGCGTAGAGCGACCACTCCCACTTCTCATTCATCGGTTGGAAGGGACTGCTCCAGACGCCACGGCCCCTCGACGATGGGAATACCGCCGCCCACCATGCCCGATCTGGCCTTCTGATCACGCCAACCAGTAGATAATCACGAACGGTTCCACTGGCCTCTAGCACAACGAAATATTGGGATGGTTTACTGCCAAGGATCGTTACGTGGTCAGTGGCGAACTTCAGCACCGGCCTCAACTTCAGCGTATGCACTCGCGGATCGACTGAAAACGACGCTTCCTGTGCGCCTTCCCGAAACCAGACGATAACGGGAGCCTCCGGGAGTTCGCCGACGCCCTCGATGAAAAATCCAGACAGCGCCACACACGGAGGCTGCGCCTCCTCAATACTGCCACCAACGTCGAACCTCCCCACGTACTGATCAGTGGGAAACCCAACGGGATGCGCAACCAAATCAATTGCTTGTCCTGGACTCGCCGGTCCTTCCTCAAGAACGAATACGACGCTGTCACGGACAGTTCGCCTGACTGATACCGACGTTGAGGTACGGTTACCGTCGTACGACAATACGCGTGAAGGTAAGGCGAGCCGCGGCGCCGGGCGCACCTCGACCGCCCCTACGGTTTGCCGCTCTCCAGTCAGGAGTTGCACGCTGATGTTCAGCGAGCCAGCGGTTTCCGTTTCGCGCGGAGCCAAGTGAGCGCAAGCGGAGAGTTGGGGTGAGGCCCACACTGTCCACACGAACACCAAGACCCGAGCACCATGTGTGGTCACGATCGATTGGACACCAGAACCCGTCGGATCGCTATCGGGCTAACGGGCCGCTTCAGTCGCGGCGCCTCATGATCGCGCCGGCCGCCGTCGACGGCAAGCGGAGGTTAGCCGGTTTCCGACCGCTCACGTCGGTAGCTCTTTTCCGCTTCCGCTTGGCGGTGCCGCGAGCGGTTGAAGCACCTTCAGGTGCCGTTGACTGCGGGCTCTTGCAGCCACTGATTTATTTGGGACCTCGTGTAGTCCCACCACAACGTGTAAGCATCCTTACAAGAGGTGGCTAACGAATCGTCGGACGTGATCGAGCACCGCACCTCATACATCCCCTGAGGGCCGGTGTCACCAAGCGTGTAGAGTGAGTACCGTTTCGCGGAAATCCATCGACGTTCGATCTCCACACACAGGTTCCAGTGAAACCGCTGGTGCGCCATCATC
Organism: Acidobacteriota bacterium; assembly: GCA_046765795.1. GTDB lineage: Bacteria > Acidobacteriota > Vicinamibacteria > Vicinamibacterales > UBA2999 > Gp6-AA40. The sequence goes on from JBKPRH010000389.1 coordinate 11,922, forward strand.
CCCAGGATCCAACCGATGCGACGTCCGGAGGCACTGCGAATTTGCCGAACTCATTGGTTGTGACTTGAACCGATGGTCCTTCGCAAACCTCGCTGGCGGTGTCTACTGCCACGACGCGAACGTTATAGTCTGGGAGCGGTGTGCCAGCGCTTTCGAGTCTGCCAGCCACCCATGGTGTTGTGTTTACGCGATGCGGGAAAGGGACGCAGCCCGTGGTGGAGATAACGATCACGACGCTCAACACCAACCTCACCAGAGCCGCGTAATATTCCTTGCGCATAGATAGATCCGGCTAACCTTTGCCGCTCAGCCGCGAGCGGCGCTCACCGTTGCTTCCGCTGTGCCGCTTGCTATGGCCGCTCGTTGGCTGCAGCGGCTTGTTAGCCAGCCGACTTTCCTCTGCCAACGTCTGGCGTCCGGTAGCGCCAGGGCGCTTTCGGGAGGCCTTTGGGATTCGCTCGTGCCAGCCGCTCGAAATCTCGCGGGTAGATTGAAAGCTCCAGCCCGCAGCCCAGTTCCCCGGCCAGAGAGACCAACGCCGGCGGAAAGTAGTCGAACTGAGCAAACGCCTTCTTGCGATCGACTCTGAGATCGATCGGAAAGTCTAGCCTGACGTCCTCAACTTCCGGAATGGTCCGCAACTTAACCAATGTGCGCTTGTGTTTCTTGAGAAACGCGATCGCATCGAGGACCTGGCCGGTCAGTTCAGCCCACGAACTCCGGCTTACGTCGACCTTGAATCCCGAGGTTTTGTGAACCCTGCCGCCCGGGTGAGATGCAAGTATGGGTTCGCCGATGCGAAACACCGAATATGGCTTTAGTCGCGAACCCACGAGAAAGCGTGCCGCATCGAACCTCTTTCCACTCACCCGCAGGACGCACATCTATAGACTTTTCCCTGTCTGGCTAACGTATCGCCGCTCACCTGCGGCACGAGCTCGTGAACGATACCACCGAGCGCGAGGGACGCGCGTGAGCGCGGCCCGGTGCCATCAGGTGCAGCGGCCTGTTAGGCGGTCGCGTCACCGCAGGCCAAGACCTCGATGGGCAACGAAGTCCGTATCGGAGATCAACCCCGCTCTCTGAGCCAAGACCATCCGCTGGCGGCTCGAGGCCCCTTCTCATCATCAGGCAAATCCAACGAATCGAGCGGCACAGCCCATTGGGCGCCCTTCGTGGTCAGGAAAGGCGCCAAAAACACTCGCACTCGCTCCTCCGGAGAGTTGTACTCCCAGTCGTCGTCAGGAAGAGCCCGATGCTCGGCCCGCGCTCGTTCGAACGTAGCCCGAAGTTGGTCATCGTTCGCAACTTCGCGCACGAGCCCCCGCTCGCGGAGTTGAGAGATCAACTCGTCCGCTGACTTCCACGCTTGATCAACGAACTCGCCGAGTTTGGACGGAGCAATCGCCATGTCCCACACCACAGATTGTCGCTGCCGAACTCGATGCGCCTAACGTTGCTGCTCAGCCGCGAGCTGCGCTCACATAGTAACGATCTAGCTTGATCGCCGTGCGCCGTTCGTCGGCTGCACCGGCTTGTTAGGCAGCACTTCAAAACGAACACTGCTCCGAAGCAAGGTCGAAAGTAACGACGAAGTACGTCTGATCGTCACCGTCGACTACCTCACTCGGTTCGGCGAGTGCCTTGGCGCCGAAAGAGCGGGTATCAAAGAACTGCACTCGCAGTGTGCGTCGCCCCTCAGCCGTCCAGCCCTGATAGTGGCGCACAAACAAAGACAATGTAGACCGAAGACGTCCGCGCTCCGCCAGCACGCACGCCTGTACCTTCGGCTCGGCGAGAAGCACTTCCTCCTCAGTCGGCGCCCACGAATTGGGAAAGTAGACAGACTTGGGGTCGATGACCGCCGTGAAGGCTTGGCTGGAGACGACCGGAAGCGACGACTGTAGCCGTGGGGGTGTGTGTCGACCCGTGGCACAACTGATCGACGCAACTACACATAGAGTCACCGTGAGATAGAGACGTTCCATGTGTCTTGCCTGCCTAACGGCAGCGTTTCAGCCGCGGCGGCTCATGATCCCACCAGCCCGCCGCCGGGTGCAAACGTTGGTTAGGGGTCATGCCACAGGCCGTAGAGACACGCCTCGACCCTCTGATTTTCTTGGAGTCCGATAGACCGAAGCTTCTCGGCTGCGACGAACTCCAATTGTTCGCCGACGCCCGAACCGAAGCGACGAAGCGCCCAACACGTTAGCGTCAATGATGCATCGAGCGTCGTGAGTCGCGCACGCCACACTTGCGCGTCGCCCCCTCTTGGAACCCCAGGACGAGGACCGAGTTGGTTGTCGCCCAACAGATCTCTTGGTATCTCGAACTCGGGCTTGAAGAGCGACCGGTCCAGTTCGGCGATCCGATTCGACAGCCTATGCTGTCCTAGCGACGCCGGATATCGATCGACCCGTACGTTCAAGGAGCCCGGGCACAGCAACTCCGGCCAATCATGCGGCGCATGGCGAAGAACACCACGTCCAGGCACAAGGAGCTCGGAGTGTTTCCCGATTCCTGCTTTTACCAACCCTTCGAATCGGAGTTCATCCATTTCGATCGAAACAGACGCCTAACTTCTCTTGGAGTAGAACGGTTACTGCCTTCGCCGCCATCCGCGATGGTCAGTCGGACCAAACCCCAATCGGATGTCTCTGGACGCGCGGATGCTAGCACGGACGACGTGGCATCTTCAGTGCGAAGGCGTCAACAACGGACATCCACGCTACGGGAAGATCTTCCCCGGATTCAGAATCCCGTTCGGGTCGAACGCGGTTTTGAGCCGTTTCATTAGAGCGATCTGCTCGGCCGACAACTCGATCGGCAGATAGCGAGCCTTCGCGAAGCCGATTCCGTGCTCGCCGCTGATGGATCCCTCGAGGGCCACGACCCGCTCGAACAACTCGCGTTCGGCCGCTGATGCCCTCGCACGCTCTTGCGGATCGTCCTTATTGACCATCAGGTTGACGTGGATGTTGCCGTCGCCGGCGTGGCCGAAGGAAGCGATCCGTAACGTGTGACGTCGCTTGAGATCGGCGATGACGTCGAACAACTCGGGCACACGGCCGCGCGGCACGACGACATCGTGATTGATCTTCAGCAGACCAGTCGCGCGCAGCGCCAGCGACAGCTGACGACGGACGTTCCACAATGCTTCGCGCTCGCTCTCCGTTGCCGCCCGCGTGATCGCCAGCGCCTTCGTCGCCTCGCATGCAGACGCGACGTTCGCAATCTCCTCCTCGACGCCGGCCGCCGTCCCGTCGCACTCGACGATCAGCAGCGCACCCGCGCCCGCTGGCACCACCGGCCGGCCGACGTACGATTCGACCGCTCGCAGCGAGTCCTCGTCGACGAGCTCGATTGCCGCAGGCACCGCGCGTCGCGCGATGAGCGCGCTCACACCGTCGACCGCATGACGCACGTTCGTGAATGCCGCCGACAACGTGGCCCGCGCAGGCGGCATCGGAATCAGGCGCAGTGTGATCTTGGTGATGATTGCCAGCGTGCCTTCCGATCCAACCAGCAGCTGCGTCACGTCGTAGCCGACGACGTTCTTCACCGCTTTCGAGCCGGTGTGCAGGATCTCGCCGGTCGGGAGCACCGCTTCGAGGGCCAGGACGTAGCGCTTGGTGGTGCCGTACTTGAAGGCCCGTGGTCCGCCGGCGCATTCCGCAACGTTGCCGCCGATGGACGAGGTCTCGAGACTGGCGGGATCCGGTGGATAGAACAGACCAACACGCGCGACCGCGCGCTGCAGGTCGCCGTTGATGACGTTGGGTTCGACGACTGCGACGAGGTTCAGTTCGTCGATCTCGAGAATCCGGTTGAGCCGCGCCATCGACAGCACAACGCCGCCGCTCGTCGGCACCGCTCCGCCTGTATATCCGGTGCCTGCACCGCGCACGACGAGTGGAATGCGATGCTCGTTGCACAGCCGCGCGATTGCTGCGATCTCGCTCGTGGAACCAGGAACGACGACGAGATCAGGGAGATGTCCCTGCCCCAGCGCGTCCGCAGCATGCGCCGTGAGTGAAGACTGGTCGGATAGTACGTGGCCGTCGCCCACTATCCCCCGCAACGCAGCAGCGATGTTGTCCGTAATCCTCAGTGCCTCTGTGCCTCGGTGGGTCGTCGATTCAGTGTGAGGCCGTCGCCCTGGCCGGTTGCAGCGATTCAGCGAAGCGGAGAATGCGCGTAGCACCCTCGCGCAGCTGCTCCATCGACGTCGCATACGAGATGCGCAGATAACCAGGCGCATCGAACCCCTCGCCAGGCGTGACCACGACGTGTTCTTTCTCGAGCAGCGCTTGCGCGAAGTCCGCTGAGGTCGCGGCGCCCTCCGTAGAGAGCAGCCTTGAGATGTTGGGGAAGAGATAGAACGCACCGCTCGGCTTCACACACTGAATGGCCGGATTGGCCGTGAGCCAGGCGTGGATGCTGTCCCGCCGCGTCCGATACTCGTCGAGCATCGCGTCCACCGGCGCCTGCGACCCCGAGATCGCGGCGAGCGCCGCCTTCTGCGTGATCGACGTGATGTTCGACGTGGACTGTCCCTGAATCACGTTGAACGCCGCGGTCAGTTCCTTCGGCGCAATCGTCCAGCCACAGCGCCAGCCGGTCATCGCATAGGCCTTCGACGCGGAGCCGGCAATCACGGTGCGGTCGCGCAGCCGATCGAACAGGATGCGTGGCAGGTTGTGCGGAACCGGCTCGTAGATCAGTCGCTCGTAGCAGAGATCGACGATGACCCAGATACCGCGCGCTGCGGCGGCGTCGGCTATCGCAGCAACGTCCTCTTCGTCGATGAGCGCACCTGTCGGATTGCCCGGCGAATTGAGGATGATGGCTTTCGTCCGCGGAGAGATCGCCGAGGTGATCGCGTCGGCGTGCACCTTGAAGCCATCGCTCGACTGCGTCGAGACGATGATCGGCACCGCGCCCATCAGCTTGACCTGCTCGGGAATCGTCGGCCAGTACGGTGCGTGCGTGATCACTTCGTCGCCGGGATCGAACAGCGCCAGCGCTGCGTTGAAGAGCGCCTGCTTGCCGCCAACGGTGATCAAGACTTCCGGCGGCGTGATATCGACGCCGTAATCCTCTTTGTATCTGTCGCAGATCGCCTGCCGCAGTTCGGGGATGCCAGGCGCAACGGTGTACCGCGTGAAGTTGGCGTCGATCGCGGCTTTGCCAGCGGCCTTCACGTGTTCGGGCGTCGGAAAGTCCGGCTCGCCCGCGCTGAAGTCCACCACGTCGTAGCCTTGGCGTCGCAGCCGTTCCGCCTCGGCCGCCACCTTCAGCGTCGCCGACACCGACACGTTTGCCAATCGCTTCGCAAACATCCTTTGACCTTTGACCTGTACTAGCCGCGCACCCCGGCGTCCTGCTTGCGCCGCATCGCCTGCTCCACTGCCGGCGGTACGAGGCCTGTCACGTCGCCGCCAAGGTTGAACACTTCTTTCGTCAAGCGTGAGCTCAGATAGGTGTACTGCTCGGCCGGCATCATGAACACGGTTTCGAGCATCGGCTCGAGGTGGCGGTTCATCAGCGCCATTTGAAATTCGTACTCGTAGTCCGACACGGCGCGGATGCCGCGAATGATCGCGCTCGCGCGGCGGGCACGCGCGTAGTCGACGAGCAATCCCTGGAAGCTCTCGGCCTCGACGTTCGGGTACTCGCGGAACACCTCGCGAATGATGCCCACGCGCTCGTCCGCGCTGAACAGCGGCTTCTTCTCCTGGTTGACGAGCACCGCGACGACAATGCGCTCGAAGAGCCGCGCACTGCGCAGGATGATGTCCACGTGACCGTTGGTCAGCGGATCGAACGAGCCAGGAAAGACGGCGATTCGGCCGGCCGGCGGGCGAGACATGTCACTCCTTTGCAGCTGGCGTGAAGAACGTCAGCGTGCTATCACCCGACTTCACCCGCCGCGTTGCTTCGAGCGAGGCAACCGGTTCCAGCTCACGGCGCGTCGCATGCTCCAGCACCACCAGACCTCCTGGCGCAAGCGCACGAGCCGATGCCTCCAGCACTGCGGTCATGGTCGTGATGTCGTACGGCGGATCCAGCAGGATCAGATCGAACGCGTTCGAGCCCAGGCCCGGCAACACGGTGGCGACATCGCCACGGTGGATAGTATAGCCCCCCTGCACGGCGCACATTTTGAGGTTTTCCTCGATGAGCGCGACGGCGCGGCGGTCCTGTTCAACGAACGTCACCTGCGCTGCACCGCGACTGATCGCCTCGATGCCGACGGCTCCCGTCCCGGCGAATCCATCGAGCACACGCGCGCCCTCGATTCTCGGCGCCACGATGTTGAACAGCGTCTCGCGGAGCTTGTCAGAGGTCGGGCGCAAGCCATCCCAGGTTGGGACTTTCAGCCGCCTTCCTTTGAGACGACCTGCAATGATGCGCATCTTGGGAGTTGGTCGTTGGGCGTTGGGAGTTCGGCTTAACCAACTTCTATTAAGCCGAATTGGTCGTGCCATTGCCGTGCGACGAACGCGGTCAACTCCGGCGTCAGCGCACCCCGCTCGACGAGCGCTCTCGCCTCATGGTGCGCGACCTCCATGATGTCGCGATCGCGCACGAGATCGCCTGTGCGCAGCTTCGGCAATCCTGATTGTCGCGTGCCGAAAAAATCTCCAGGGCCGCGCAGTTCGAGATCGCGTTCAGCGATCAGGAACCCGTCGTTGGTGGACGACATCGCCTTGAGTCGTTCGCGCGCGTCATCAGTCCACGGTGCCTGATACAGCAGAATGCACACCGACTGCGCTGAACCGCGGCCGACGCGGCCGCGCAACTGATGGAGCTGCGACAACCCGAATCGCTCGGCGTGCTCGACGACCATGATCGACGCGTTCGGCACGTCAACACCGACCTCGACGACCGTCGTCGAGACCAGAACGTCGATCCGCCCAGCGGCGAATGCGTGCATGACATGGTCCTTGGCGTCCTGCTTCATGCGGCCGTGCAGCAGCGCGACGCGATGTGCGGGGAACACTTCGGCCTGCAGGTGATCGGCCATTTCCGTCGCTGATTTCAGATCGATCTTCTCGGACTCCTCCACCAGCGGATAGATGATGTACGCCTGACGTCCGGCCTCGAGCTCGTTGCGAATCAGATCGTAGATCTCGTCGCGACGTGACTCCGGCTTGACCAGTGTCGTCACCGGCTTGCGGCCAGGCGGAAGATCGGGAATCTTCGAGACGTCGAGTTCGCTGTAATCGGTCAACGCGAGAGTGCGCGGGATCGGCGTGGCGGTCATGAGGAGGACGTCTGGCCGCAATCCTTTGGCGCGCAACGCCGCACGTTGCGCCACACCAAACCGGTGCTGCTCGTCGATCACGACGAGCCCCAGCTTGTTGAAGGCGACCTGGTCCTGCACGAGCGCGTGCGTGCCGACAACGAGGTTCGTCGTGCCTCGCTCGATGTTGGCAAGAAGCGTGTGCTTGTGAAGGCCAGGCGTGCTGCCCGTCAACAGATCGACGCGGAACCGCGACGAGGCCAGCAGCTTCGCGATATTGCCGTAATGCTGCGCGGCGAGGATCTCTGTCGGCGCCATGAAGGCGACCTGCAGGCCATTCTCCATCGCCACGATCGCCGCGAGCAGCGCGACGATCGTCTTGCCGGCGCCGACGTCGCCTTGCAGCAGCCGGTGCATCGGCTCGCGGCGCAGCATGTCGTCGACGATCTCCTTCACGGACTGCCGCTGGCCGGGTGTGAGCTTGAACGGAAGTACCTTCGCGGCCGATGCACGTATCCGATCGTCAACAAGCGGCACGAACGGCTTGAGCTCGCTGCTGCTGGCGTGACGCCGCCACGCGTGGCCGATCTGGAACAGGAAGAACTCTTCGAAGATGAGCCGATGTTGAGCGGGCGATCGAAAGGCATTCAGCACGTCCACCGACGCGTCGTTCGGCGGAAAGTGCGACTCCTCCAGTGCGGCTCGTCGCGGCATCAACTGCAGTCGCGTGCGCAGATCCTCCGGCAATGGATCGGGGAGATCAGCTGGCAATTGATCGAGCGCCTGCCGGACGAGGCGCCGCTGCATGTTGGGCGTGACGGTCCCGGTCTTCTCGTAGAACGGCACGACGCGACCGGTGTGGACGCTCGATAAATCGTCCGACACGAGCTCGTACTCGGGATTCAGGAAGTGGAGACCTGTCGAATCCAGCTTCACGTCGCCAAAGATGACGACCTGCAAGTGTGGCCTCAGCACATCAGCCAGGAAGGCCTGATTCATCCACGTACAGCGGATCGATCCACTCGCATCCGCGATGACCGCGTGAAAGATCTTGAAGCCGCGCCGTCTCGTGACTGCGACATTCGACGATTTGATCTCAGCGAGCACGGCGGCTTTGTTGCCGGGACGGAGCGTGGCGATTGGCTGCATCCTGCTGCGATCTTCGTAGCGGAATGGCAGCCGATACAGCAGGTCCTGGACGAGAACGAGGCCGGCGCGTTTGAGGTCCGCGGCTTTCCGCGGACCTACGCCTTTGAGAAACTGGAGCGGTGTAGAGAGGAAATCAACAGCGGCAGACGTCACTGCACAACGACAGCCTGTCCTTGCCCGACTTCGATCTGCCGGATGCCTGCAGGCAATGCGAACGGCTCGTCGATACTCACGCCTCCCGGTTTGTCCGCCGTTTTCGAGTAGTACGAGACGAGTTCCTGGAGGAGCGACTTCGGCACAGGCACGCCCGAGATTGCCGCTTGTTGGAGCTCGAACTGGCCCTGCCCGTTCTGCGTACGCAGGACGCCGCTGACGGTCACCGGCAGGCGGCCGCCGAGCAGATTCCACGGATCGATCAAGGAGCCGTTGCGCTTCGTCTTCGCGACCGCGTCGAGATCGACGGTGGCCGCGCCACTGACTTTGCCGCCGCCGATGATCGTGATCTGTGGTTCGGTCATGCCGACCGGTAGCAGTGGCGTCGCGCGGTACTGGAACCACGAATTGAGTTCGGCTTCGCTGAGCGGCGTGCGTCGCGGGACCGCGGTGCGCCCGGTGGCGGTGGTGAGCGTGCCTTGTTGCGAGATGATCGCAACCTTGCGCGCAAACGCGTCCGCTTGCTGTGGGCTGAGGGCGGCGGCAGCGGACAACATAGCCACGCCGAGAATCAGCGCGAGTGATGCGCTCAAGGAAATACGGAGGTACATAGGCGACCTCTGGGGTGCTGGCTGATCACGAGTGTAGCACCGATGCAGGCTTGATCTTCGCTTTATGTTCGCATATAGTTCGCCTACCTCGGCAAGGGGTGAATTGGAGGAGGGGCTGTGCTTCCGCTTACCAAACGTCAGCGGGAAATCCTGGACTACCTCAATGAGTTCATCCAGCAGCACGGCTACGCGCCGAGCCTGGAAGAAATCGGTCGGCGTTTCAATCTGTCGTCGCTCGCCACCGTTCACAAACATCTCAGTAACCTTCAAGAAAAGGGCTTCATTCGCCGCGCCTGGAATCGGAGCCGCTCGGTCGAGCTAGTCCCGACGCGCGGCGCAGGTCGCGCGATGGAGTTGCCGCTGCTTGGCTACGTCGCTGCCGGCTTACCGATCGAAGCCGTCCCTGGAACAGAGACGATTGCCGTGCCCGAGACGTTGGCTGGCAAGCGGGATAGCTACGTCCTGCGCGTCAAGGGCGACTCGATGATCGACGAACAGATCCGCGACGGCGACTTCGTCATCGTCGAGGACCGGAAGTCGGCCGACAACGGCGAGATGGTCATCGCGCTGGTCGGCGGTCTCGACGTCACGCTCAAGAAGTTTTATCGGGAGCACGGCCGGATTCGACTACAGCCCGCCAATCCCGCGATGCAGCCAATCATGGTTGACCCGGACAACGTGCAGGTCCAGGGCGTCGTCGTCGGCGTGATGCGCAAGTACTAGCGCTGCGCGCAAGGTCAAAGGGCAAAGGTCAAAAGGCAAAGGTAGGCTTTGACGTTACGCCTTCGAACCTCGTACCTTTGACCTACACCTGTACCTTTGCCCTGACTTTTGCCTTTTGCCTTTTGACCTGACCTATGAGCGATCAACCACCCGATCGTAAGCAAATCAACTTCACCATCGTTCCCGACGAGCAGCCGGGCGAGCCGCGCATTTACGCCAACTTCTGCTCCATTGCCCACACCCCATTTGATTTCACGCTGACATTCTGTGAGGTGATGCCGCTATCCGAAAAGGAAGTTCGCGACGCCGAGCAGAATCACGTCGTGCGCGCGCCCGTGAAGACGCGCATCGTGGTGCCGGTGCAGTTCGTGCCCAACCTGATCTCGGCGCTTCAGGAACATATCCGGGTCTTCAACGAGACCTATTCGAACGTCGGCTGGTCTAAGGGGCCCGTGCATTAATTCAAAATGCAAAAGGCAAATGCAAACCAAAGCCACGCTTTGTCTGTTGCATTTGGCATCTTGAATTTTGCATTACATGAAATCAGCTGAAGTCACTCGCCGCATCATCGAAACACTGTCCGAGCAGCATCCCAACGCGGACACGGAGCTCCACTACCGCAACGCGTTCGAGCTGCTCGTCGCGACGATCCTGTCGGCGCAATCGACCGATGCGCGGGTGAACATGGTGACGCCGGCGCTGTTCGCAAAGTATCCGAACGCGTCTGCGCTCGCCTCCGCGCGCCAGCCGTCGCTCGAAAAGCAGATCAAGTCCACCGGCTTCTTTCGACAGAAGTCCAAAGCCCTGATCGGCATGGCCAAGACGCTCGTCGCCGTGCACGGCGGCGAGGTGCCGGCCGACATGGATCTGCTCACGAAATTGCCGGGTGTTGGCCGCAAGACCGCGAACGTAGTGCTGGGTCATGCGCTCGGCGTACCAGGGCTCCCGGTCGATCGACATGTGCTTCGCGTGTCGAACCGCATCGGCATCGCCGAGGGCGACGATCCCATCAAGGTCGAGGCGCAGCTCTGCGAGGCACTGCCGAGCGAGTTGTGGACGCTCGCCTCAGATGTGCAGATCTTGCATGGTCGCCGCATCTGCCGGCCGAAGCCGCTCTGCGACAAGTGCCTGGTGATCAACGATTGCAATTACTATCGAAGTGTGACCACTGCGCCTGAGCCGCCCGCGAAACGTGCGCGCCCGGTGCGGCGGCCGCGATCGACCGATGACACGCGCCGCGTTCGAACGTCTCGTCACTGAAGCCATCGCCCTCATTCCGAAGCGATTCCGGCGTCAGATCAAGAATCTTGCTCTCGTCGTCGAGGATGAGCCCGGTCTCGATCTGCTCGAGGAGATGGAGATCGAGCCTCCTGACTCGTTGTATGGGCTGTATCAGGGAACGCCACTGACCGAACGCGGTTGGCCCTGGGGCAATGCACTTCCTGACCGCATCACCATCTTCCAGAAACCGATCGAAGAGGACTGCGAGGATGAGGACGAAGTGCGCGCCGTGATCGGCGAGACGCTGATTCACGAGGTCGGCCACTACTTCGGTTTGAGCGAAGAGGAGATCGAAGAGATCGAAGAGCGCTATTGGCGCGGAGAGACACTGGGGCCCGAGGAGGAAGATTGACGCTGGCCCCTCGACAGGGTTCGGGGCGGCCCCGCAAACGATTCGGGCAGCACTTTCTCGAGCCGGCCTGGGTCGCGAAGCTCGTTGACGCGCTTGACGCGCGTGCAGACGACACGTTCCTCGAGATCGGACCTGGCCGCGGCGCGCTCACCGTGCCCCTGGCCGCGAGAGTGAAGCGCCTTCTCGCGGTCGAAATCGATCGCGACCTTGCGGCCGCTCTTCCCGCGAAGGTGCCGAACGTCGATCTCGTTCAAGCAGATTTCCTCGACGTCACTCTCGCCGATCTTCTGCGTGACGCGCCCAAGCCCGTGCGCGTCGTCGGCAACCTTCCCTATAACGTCGCTTCTCCAATCCTCTTCAAGCTGCTTCACGACGCGGATGATGGGCGAATGCTGCGGGATGCAACGCTGATGCTGCAAAAGGAAGTCGCCGATCGACTTGTCGCAAGGCCGGGCTCCGACGGATACGGCGCCTTGGCGATCCAGGTGGCCTTGCTTGCCGACGCCGAGCGCATCCTGTCTCTGCCGCCTGGCGCCTTTCGTCCGCCACCGAAAGTGAAGTCGGCGGTCGTTCGTCTTCGCTTCCGCGAGCCGGCGATGGACGTGGGTGATCGTTCGATGTTCGAGAGACTCGTCCGAGGTCTCTTCCTTCAGCGCCGGAAGACAATCGCCAATGCCCTCAAGCCGGTGGCCGACTCAGTTGGACGATCGGCCACGGAACTGATTGAGCGGGCACGGGTTGATGCGAGCAAACGGCCCGAGGCGCTGACCCTCGACGACTTCGCACGGCTCGCTCGAGCTATGCTATGATTTCGCCCGGAAGTCGTTGAGCCTGCCCGGTTTTGAGGCGTACCCAGCCGCCTGATTCGTGACCGAGGACCTGCCAGGGTTTTCGTTCGCGTGAGCACAATCGAAGAAGCTCCATCGCTGGTCTCCGCATGATTCAGTCCGCCGTACCGGACGTGTCGCCGTCAACGCTCGAGGTCGTGCCTCTCGGAGGCCTCGGCGAGTTCGGCATGAACATGATGGCCGTGTCGTGGGAGGACACCACGATCCTCATCGACGCGGGTGTCATGTTCCCGGAACCCGACCAGCTCGGTGTGGACCTGATCATCCCCGACATGACGTTCGTCGAGTCGCGACGAAACAACGTCAAGGCGCTCATCCTGACCCACGGCCACGAAGATCACATCGGCGCGGTGCCGCACGTGATGCCGATGTTCGATGGCCCGGTGTATGGGACCGCAATGACGTTGGCGTTCGTCCAGCCCAAACTCGACGAGCACGAGATCGACGCCGGCGATCGACTCAAGACCGTCAGCCCGCGTGAGACCGTCACCGTCGGACCGTTCTCGATCGAGTTCATTCGCGTCACGCACAGCATGCCCGACTGCGTGGCGCTGGCAATCACGACTCCGGCCGGCACGATCGTTCACACCGGTGACTTCAAGATCGATCAGACGCCGATCGACGGTCAGCATTTCGATCTGCACCGCTTCGCCGAACTCGGCTCGCAGGGCGTGCTCGCGCTGTTCGCCGACAGCACCAACGTCGATCGCAAGGGCTTCACCGGTCCGGAGACCGACGTCATCGAAGCCTTCGAGGAACTGTTCACCAGCACGCACGGCAAGCTGGTCGTGGCGGCATTTTCATCGAGCATCTATCGGATGCAGGTCCTCGTGGACCTCGCGACGCAGTTCGAACGCAAGGTCGCCTTCGTCGGGCGAAGCATCGTCCAGAATTCCGAAATCGCGCAGCGCCTCGGCTTCCTGCGCGTTCCACACGGCGTGCAGATTCGCGACAGCGATGTCTCGAACTACGCGTCGCAGGACGTGCTGTGCGTGACAACCGGCTCGCAAGGCGAACCGCAGGCGGCGCTCTCGCGTATCGCTATCGACGATCACCGCTTCGTGAAGCTGAATCCCGACGACACGGTGGTTTTGTCGGCACGCGTGATTCCGGGCAACGAGAAGGCCATCGCGCGCACGATTAGCCACATCGCCCGCCGCGGTGCCGATGTCGTGACATCGGACATGAAGCATGTGCACGTTTCGGGACACGCCTCAACGGAAGAGCTGAAGCTCGTCCTCTCGCTCGTTCGCCCGCGCTACTTCGTGCCGATCCACGGTGAATATCGGCAGCTGTCTCAGCATGCCCGTGTCGCCAAGACCGTACTGCGAGGCCAGGAGCCGCGCCTGCAAGTCCTGCTCGCGCAGGACGGCGACGTCATTCAGTTCGATCGCGATGGTGCGCGCATTGCAGAGAAGGCGCCCACCGGGAGAGTCCTTATCGACGTGACACGAGTGGGCGAAGTTGGCGACGAAGTGCTCCGCGACCGGCGGCATATCGCCGCTGACGGTCTTGTCGTGGCAGTCGTCGCGATCAGCCGTCACACTGGCGCGGTCGCCGGCACGCCCGAGTTGGTTGCACGCGGTTTCGTCGTCGACGAACGGCAGGCGTCGTCGTTGTTCGAAGATGCGGAGGGTGTCATTCGCGACTGCATTTCCACATCGAGTGTCGAGGAACGCACCGATCAGGGGTTGATGACGGAGAAGCTCCGCGTCGAGCTGCGGCGGTACTTCAAGAGGCGAACCGGACGGCGGCCTCTGGTACTGCCTGTGTTGATGGAGATTTAGTGGTATGCCGCTCGTAGTTAACATACGGCCGCTCCGTTGTCGCGGCCGTGAAATCGCGGTCAGGGGCTCGTTGCAACAAACACCCCCTCAGCCGCTACGGACCACAAGAAGTGTCTGAGTCCACGTTGTCGCGCCGCATCAGCGAGTTTGTCGGCGTCGCGCTGTTTGCGCTGGCGCTGATCTGGCT
>JBKPRH010000390.1:0-19019 GCA_046765795.1 Acidobacteriota bacterium
CGACAGGCAGGTCTGGTTGCACGGCGACGTGCAACTCCGCATGCGGGCCTCCGGTTCCCATTTCGAATACGTGTACACGCGTGCCGGGGTTATCAGGATGCGGGCAGTCGCGCATTAAACGCATATTGAAGACGCGCGTCAACAGCGCATCCGTCGGGTTCAACGTGGGTATGCTGATGACGATAGGGCCGAGGCCACGAATCTGGTGTTCCTGTGGCACTGAACTGCGATCCCACGGTGTCGGCGGATCTCCCGCACCGCCGTCGTCCACCAACGCAAGCCGTTGGCCCTCGGGATCTTCGAATCGCAACGTCAAACGGCCATCTCGCTCGAAGATGTCGCCGTGGGGAATCGTGAATTCGTCGAAGCGCCGCACCCACCACTTCAGTGTGGCTTCGCCGTTCACGCGGAGACAGGTGCGAACGATGCTGCGCGTGCCGCGATGCTCGCGTGGTGCCGGCCAGTCGAAGAACGTCAGATCTGTTCCGGGCGTTCCCTTCGCATCGGCGTAGAACAAATGGTAGGCACTCACATCGTCCTGGTTGACGCTGCGCTTGACGAGCCGCATACCGAGCGTCTGCGTGTAGAAGCGGTGATTCTCTTTGATGGCTGCCGAGATCGCGGTCAGGTGATGAATGCCCGTGAGCTCCATGTTTCCACCTCTCGACTTTCAGCCAGTCTGGTCATCTGAATTGCGCAGCGTTGCAGACGCCGCCCTCAGGACAGGTTCCGCCCGCGCGTCTCTGGCAGAACCCGAAGCGCGAAGAGAAACGCCAGCGCAGCAAAGGCCGCGTAAAGGCCGTACGCGAACTCCAGCCCTGAGCCCGCCAGCAATGGGAACGTCCTGTTGACTGCCCAATTGGTGAGCCAGTTAACCGCTGTGCAGACGCCAACCGCAGTCACACGGATATGGGTATCAAACAGCTCGCTCAGCATCAACCACGTCACGGGCCCCCACGTGATCCCGAAGGCCACCGCGAACACGTTGATGGCGACCAGCGCGCTGATACCCGCTGCGCGGTCGAGGCTCAGCTCCTGCCCACTTCCCGTGGCTGTCGAGAAGCTCCAGGCCAGCGCGCCCAGCGAGACCACCATCACCGCAGCCCCGATCGAGAGCAGGGTCCTCCTGGCGATCCGATCCATCAGCGCAATCGCCACGATCGTCGAGACGATGCTGACCAGAACGGTCGCCATGCTGATGGTGAAGGCCGATTCCGTCGAGAAACCGACGGCCTGCCAGATCGTGTTCGAGTAAGTCTTCACGACGCTGATTCCCACCAGCTGCTGAAAAGCAGCCAGGAGGATACCGGTCCAGACGATGGGTTGCAGGCCGAGTTGAGAGCCACGAAGTTCCCTGAGCGACGTTGCCCCGGGCGTCCGCTCGACAGCGTCCTGGATGACGGCGATCTGCTCGTCTACTGGATCGGGACCCAGCCGGGCGAGGAGCGCCCGTGCTTCACCTTCGTTTGCGGCGCGGAGTAGATCGTGCGGCGAGCGAGGCAACCGTGGAACGATGAGTGTATAGACCGCCGAGGAGAGAGCGACCGCGGCAAACATCCACCTCCAGGCGGCTGCTCCGAACAGGAGAGGCTCAGCCTCGGTACCCGCCCACTGCGTGAGGAGGAATCCCACGAGCAGCCCCGCGAATTGCCCGAACACGATGGCGAACTGCCAGAATGTCCCGAGCCGTCCGCGGATCGTCGTCGGCGAGATCTCGGCGATGTAGCCAGGAACGACGGCGCTCGCGGCGCCGATGCCGAGCCCCGTAATGAAACGAAAGGCTCCAAGCAGCACCAGATCAGTCGCGAGTGCCACGGCAACCGAACCGGCGCCGATGGTCGCACCAGCGAGTAGCATGACTCGGGTGCGCCCCCAGCGCGATGCCAGCAGGCCGGAGAACCAGGCGCCGACGGCGCAGCCAATCAAGGCGATCGCGGCGACGAACCCCACCGCCGCCGCCCCAAGCGTGAGCGACGTGCGTATGCCCACGATGGCGGCGTTCATTGTCGACGTGTCGAAGCCGAAAAGGAAACCTCCGAAGGCGGCGCCGGCGGCCGTAGCTGTGACGTATCGAGTGCTCATGGTCCCTCTTCGGCGGCAGCCCGAGACGGCACGGTGTTCTCAAGGGCTGTTGCGGGAGCATGCATGGCAATTGACCTGAGGTGAGGGATGCGGCCTGAGCAGGTGACGGATCCGGTGGCTTTTCACGCTGAAGGGCCGGTGTGGTCGGAACGATGGGGTGGACTCCGCTGGGTCGACATGCTGGCCGGCGACGTTCTCTCTTTGGCGGAGGGCGGCTCGCTTCAGCGCGTCAAGGTTGGCCAGGTCGCCGCGGCCGTGCGACCGCGCCGTAAAGGAGGTGCTGTCATTGCAATTGAGCGGGGCTTTGTACTGGAATCGGCCGACGGCACCCTCACGCGTCTCGAAGATGTCTGGTCCGATCCCGAAGTGAGGATGAACGAAGGAGCGTGCGATCCGCAGGGCCGCTTCTATAGCGGGTCAATGGCGTACGATCAGCGACCCGGCGGTGGAACGCTGTATCGTCTCGATCCCGACTGCAACATTCGCCCAGTGGTGGACCGCGTCACGGTTTCCAACGGCCTCGACTGGAGTCCCGACGGCTCGACCGCCTACTACGCGGATACAGCCACGCATCGTATTGACGTGTTCGACTATGACGGTGAGAGAGGGCTCACATCGAGGCGCCCGTTCGTGGATCTCTCCGCCGAGGCGCTGCGACCCGACGGGCTGACCGTCGACGCAGAGGGCGCAGTTTGGGTAGCTCTCTCGAATGGCGGCGCGATCCGACGCTACACCGCAGCTGGCAAGCTCGACGTGATCGTCGAGCTTCCGGTGCGGAAGGTCACCGCCTGTACCTTCGGTGGCCCAGGGCTCGACCAGCTGTACATCACAACGTCGCGCGAAGGCGTCCCGCCTGGCGACGATCCTCTGGCAGGTTCACTTTTTAAGGTCGTTGTCGGTCGAGTCGGTCGTCCGGTGCTGGACTTCGCGGGCTGACCGCGGCCACGGCCGGTGCCAGCGGTCCAGGCCGAATGGCGCGCGCGGCGTTGCCGGTGGATTTGGGACCTCGAATTCCGCTTGGCCCTTGCGGATCGCTGCGTCCGCTGCGGATGCTTCCACCCCGGCGAAGACCATGATATCTGCGGCGACGATTCGCAGCATGACGGCGGTGACCGCGATGCTGGAGCCGGCAGGCGCGTCGATCTGACCGAAGTCTCGTGCGACCGCGAGCGCTCGGTCGGCCGCGGTCTGGCGCGTGTCGCGATCCCCCGGTGTTCGCGAGACCGCCTCGAGCACGTCCGCTAGTGTGTCGATGGCTTCCGCGAACTGACGACGATCGGGAAGTTGATCCGCGAACGCTGCGCGCACGAGCATTACGCACGCGTCCCCGAGCAGGTCCAGATGCGCGGCATTCTCCCGCTCGCGCACCAGCGGTCCCATCTGCGAGCGCCAGATCGCAGAGCGGCGGGCGACGTTCTTGCTGGCCTTCCGCAGCCGCGACAGTTCCACGAGGCCGTCGCGGACTTCGCGTGCGGCACTCAACGCTCGGTCCGCGTGCCCGTCGTTGTCATCTCGCAGCGCGCGGGCAGTGAGGTGAAGTGCGTGGGCGATCCCCCGCAGCGCATCCGCTTCAGCTCGTCGTAACAGAGCCACCGGCTCGGGGGAGAACAGAACCTGGCTGAAGAAGAGCGCCACTCCGCCACCGATCAGCGCGTCGATCAACCGGTGTAGGCCGGCCTCGCCGCCAGCGAGGGCGACGGTGAGGATAGCGCTCCCGCCAGCCTGGACCACGGCGATTCGCGCACCGCCGGCCGCGTGGGCGATCGTCATCGCGACGAAGCTGGCGAGGGCGATGCCTCCGTACGCAGGGCCGAGCATCGCGACGGCCACCTCTCCGCTGACAATTCCGAGGACCACGCCTTCTAACAGCCGTACAACCTGTAGACCGCGTTCACCCGGCGGTGCGTTCAACGCGACGACGGCCGACATCGGTGCGAAGAAGGGGTCGGAATGGCCTGCGATGCGAAGCGCGATTGCCCAAGCCAGCGTGGCCCCCAATGTCGCCTGGACCAGCTGCCATGGTGGAAGCCTCACCAAGGTGGCGGCGGTCCGGAGCATCCTGCGGATGCCGGCGCTCGCCCATCGGCGCCCGACGCTCACTGCAATGGTCCGATCCTTCCTCGCTCCGCGGGTCGTCGCGGTGGGCCGGCCGAGCCCGCCGGATATTCTTCCAGTGGGACACGGTTCTCGGCCCATGCGTTTAACACGGGGGTCATGATCCGCCACTCCTGTTCGGCTTCGTCACCGCGAATCGACAGGGTGCAGTCGCCGGTCAGCACATCGAGAAGGACCTGACTGTAAGCACGCAGTTCCGCAGCGGGAAGGTGCGTCGTCAGCACGAGCGGCGTCAGCACGGCCGGGGGCCCGGGTGCACTGCCGGAGAGGTGCAGGCTCAAGGTTTCAGGCCCGTCCAAGCCGATCCGCAGCTCGTTGGCGTCGGGCGCCGGAACGTTAGGACCAAATGGAAGGTGCGGCACGTCCCGGAAGCGCACGATCACGCCTTTCGATCGGCGGTGCAGAGCCTTGCCCGCTCGCAACACGAATCGGGTCCCGGCCCAACGCAACGTCTCGATCTTCAACACGATCTCAGCGAATGTCTCAGTTGCGCGCGCCGGGTTCACACCATCTTCCGCCGCGTAGTCGGGGACCTCGTTTCCTCGCGCGCCGCCGGTCGAGGCGAGCCGGCCGGCGGTGTATCGCGCGCGTCGGGTGCGGTCCGCAATCTCGCTCATCTCAGGGAGGCGGACAGCTCGCAGCACGTCGACCTTTCTGTCACGCAGGTCACGCTCGCCCAGACTGGCAGGCGGCTCCATCGCAATCAACGAGAGGACCTGGAGCAGGTGGTTCTGCACGACGTCCCTCAGTGCACCCGCCCGGTCGTAGTACGCCGCTCGTCCCTCCAACCCGAGCGTCTCCTCCCAGAGGAGCTCGATTTGATCGATATGCGTGCTGTTCCAGATCGGCTCGAGGACGCGGTTGGCGAGCCGAATTCCGAGCAGGTTGTGGACGGTTGCCATTCCGAGCACGTGGTCCACTCGGAAAATCGCGCTCTCGCCAGCCGTCCCGGCCACTGTCGCGAGCAACCCATTGAGTGCGACCGCGCTCTCGAAGTCCTCGCCGAAAGGCTTCTCCACGACGATACGGCTCCCTGGCGGGAGGCCAGCGGCCCCGAGCGCTGTGATCGCCGGGACGAACACATGCGGCGGCACTGCGAGATACGCAGCCACGGGCCTTCCACGAGATGCCGCTGCGTGTGACGAGCCACTGAGAAGATCGCGGATGACGTCCGGAATGCTGTTCGATGCCAAGTCGACACGTCGATAACGGAGTCGGCGGAGGAGCGACTCCCGAGCCGCGGCCGCAACGTCGGGCGCGTGCTGGTCCAGTCGCTCGCGCGCGGCGCACTGGAACGCTTGTTCACTTAGATCTTGCTGCGCCGCCGCGATGACGTCGAGCGACTCGGGCAGCTGGCCTTCCGACCACAGCTCGGCGAGTGCGGGGAGCAGAAAGCGACCAGCGAGATCTCCCGTAGCGCCGAAGAGCAGAAGCCGGTCAATCATGACCCGTATTTCGTCGCGCTCGTTTCGCGCACGCACATTCGAGCGAACGAACCAGCCAGAAACATACCAGGCGGACACAGTTAGCGCTGACTCACTCGCGTGTCATCGACAGCTCGCGTTCCCCGCGGCGGCGAGTCGCAGAAAGGTGATGCTCGTCGGAGCCAACGTCACTCGACCGGCTGGAAGAGGTCGACCGTGGAGAGCCGGCAGTTCGTCATTGGCTTGCAGCGCGAGAGGTTGACCGTCCAACCGCACCTGTGTGTCCTCGAGCGACGTCGCGCTCAGCGTGAATGCCTCGGCCGGCGTGGGAACATCAATCGCGTTTGCTTCGGTCCGGCTGGTGTTCAATGCAAGCAGCGCAACGCCTCCGGGTGTGCCTCGCAGGCAGTGGGCGTACACGTGCAGCCCAGCCTGGATGGGAATGCCTGACTCGAGCACTGTCGAACCCATCATCCTGCGCCACAACAGAGCCGCCCAATAGTTTGGCTTCGGTGCGAAGTCGTTCTCCCTCAGCAATCCGTAGTCGCTTGCCGCGAGTGTGTTGTGCATCACGACTTTGACGTCCTGCTTTGCAAGGCGTCCAAGTTGATCGAGGTAGCGGAAGCTGTCGAGAAAGGTGTTTCCCCAGAGGTTGCCGCCGCATGCGGCGTCTGCGGTCTCGGTCAGCCAGATCGGCTTGCCCGGCTCGAATTCGTCACGAAGCTGTCGGTAGAAGGCGAGTGTCTCGTCCGTACGCCTTAGCCACTCTTCGGAGAGCGCCGCATCCGCCCGCGTCTGCATCCCCATCGCGGCACAACGTTGGGAACTTGCTCCATAGTGATGGTATGAGAAAGCATCCACGCCTGGTCCGGACGCAGCGAGGAGGTCACGGCTCTTCAGGATCGGCAGGTCGCCATATGCGATACCCCAGCTGCCCGTCGTCTCACCGACTGAACCGGGACCAAGAATCAGCATGTCGGGCGCCGCTTGCTTCGCAAACGCTCGAAATCGCTTGAAGTCACGTCCGTAAGCCGCGGCGTCGTAATCCTTCGGAGCCCCACCCATCGCCGCGAGCGTCGGTTCGTTCATGAATTCAGCGGCGGCAATCGCGCTACCGTTGGCGCGGGTGAAGTCGACGAAACGACGGGCTTGTCCATCGGTCCACGCCCCGGTCGCATCGCGAACTCCGGCGCCGGTCGCAAACGACGTGACGATCTTCGCGTCCGCAGCATCGGAGAAATCCACAACACCCTTCCATTGCTCGCGAGTCAGCACGCCCACGAAGCCTGGAGGCGGTGTCGAGGGAGCCTCGTCGGAATCGGGGAAGTATGTGGTGTTGGCCCAGGTGCCGCTGACTCGGACGTAGGCAGGCGCGAGCGCGCTCGCCAACTTGCGCAGACGGGCGTTGCCGAGGTCGATTGGCGGCCTGTACTGATACAGGCGCGGATCCATTCCGGCAGGTGTGTCGCTCGCCGCTGCAGCCGCCCGTGAGGATTTGCCCTCCTTCAGAATCGCATCGAGTTCCGGTCCGTAAGGCTTCCAGAACTTTCCACCCGTCACTTCGAGCATTTCCACATTGAACGATTGATACCGATCGTCCACGGTGCCCACAGGTGCCAAGGTCGCGGTGTCGACAGGATGAGATGTGCCGCTCGCTGCCGAGTCCTGAGTTCGCTGAAACCCGGCCGAGCTGAGCGCGATCGAGATGACAGCGACGGCGATTGATTCCGTCTGTGTGGGTATCGTCATGGTCGTTCTCCTGATCCATTCAGAACGGCTCGGCGACGCACCGATCGGCGCGAATGAGGTGGGCGGTGGGTTTCGAATCTCACGATCCGCGCACGTTTCGAGCCGCGGGCCGAGACGTGCATAACGGTCTCCATCACAAGATTTGCATCGTCACCATGTGAGCCAGAGGCGTGGGCCGTCATTGATCAGACGAGTGATGGCCACCGCACCCTGAACAGGTCGTGCGAGCAGCCGCTCCAGATTCGTACCCGTCTCGCGGCAGAACGGATGACGACTCCGATCTTGCATGCGCGAGCCATTTGTCATGTTGTCTGTCGTTTTACTCTCGTCGTGGCTCGGATCGTCATGAAGGTTGGCGTGGTCGGTGCGGGCGCCGTTGGTACGGCGTGCATGTTTGCCATGGCACTGCGAGGGTCCGCGCGCGAGATCGTCCTCGTCAATCGCAGTCATGAGCGCGCGCGAGGGGCTGTCACCGACCTGCAGTATGGAGCTGTGCTCGCGCGGCCAGTGTCCCTCCGGGCCGCAGACTATGACGAGTTGCGCGGCGCCGCGATTGTCATGATCACGGCTGGTGCGAACGAGAAGTCAGGCGGTGCCACTGACCGCAATGACTCCGCGGGCAGGCTCAATCTGCTCACGACAAATGCGACGGTCTATCGAGACGTCGTTCCGCGTATCGTTGCAGTCGCGCCAGACGCGATTCTGCTCGTCATCACCGATCCGCCCGACCCGCTCGCCGACATCGCCCGACGCATCGGCGGGCACGACCGCGTGCTGAGCAGCGGCACCTTCCTGGACTCCCTGCGCTTTCGATGGCATCTCGGGAACAAGCTTGGGCTCGATCCGATGTCAGTCGAAGCACAGGTCGTTGGCGAACACGGGACTTCTCAGGTGTATCTCTGGTCGACGGCGCACGTCGCTGGAACCGCGATCGCTCCCGATGTCCGTATCCGACACGAGGTGGAGCAGGACGTGCGCTTCGCCAACATCAGCATCATCGAAGGGACGGGCGCGAGCCAGCTTGGCATCGGGGTGGTCGCCGCACGCATCGTCGAGATGATCGGCCGGGATGAAGGCGCGGTCGTACCGATCGGCTCCTATCAGGACAAATTTGGTGTGACGCTGTCGCTGCCGTCCCGTCTCGGCCGGGACGGCGTCACCAGAGTGTTCATGCCGGCGATGACTGAGGACGAAACGCGCGCGCTCGATGAAAGCGCAGCGACACTCCGCCGCGCCTTGCAGTCGATCGCGTAACGATCGCGGCTCGGGCCAGCCGCAATACACGATCCCGTGTCATCGGCTACAACAGCCGCGTGATCACGCTCGCCATGCCTTCAGCAATCCGCTCGAACCACGCTCGCCGGCCAAACGTCGCACTCGTAATCTCGTCAGCATGCTCGAGATCGCTCAGGAAGATCCGATTCATCTCGTCCCCAATCGCGCGGTCGTGCACCATCAGCGTCGCC
Source organism: Acidobacteriota bacterium (assembly GCA_046765795.1). Classification (GTDB taxonomy): domain Bacteria; phylum Acidobacteriota; class Vicinamibacteria; order Vicinamibacterales; family UBA2999; genus Gp6-AA40. The sequence continues at coordinate 8,837 of JBKPRH010000390.1, forward strand.
TCGTCGTTGAGAGCCATCGATCGATTGTCGAAATTCATCGAGCCGATCGTTGACCACTGACTATCGACGACGAAGCTCTTGGCATGCAGTGTCGTAGGCCGCCACTCGTAGATACGCACGCCCGCACCGAGCAACGTGTCGTACCAGGCGCGTCCTGCCGAACGGACGATCGTGACGTCGGTGCGAGGACCGGCGGTCAGGATGCGCACGTCGACGCCGCGCCGGGCAGCTGCCGTCAGCAGTTCGACGAAACTGCGATCGGGTGCGAAATACGCATTGGTCATGTAGAGCGTCTGACGTGCGCCGGCGATGGTCAGGGCGTAAAAGCGCTCTGCAGCGGTGCTTCCCAACGTTGGCGATGTATGCAGCAGTCCCGCCGCGGCGACGCCGTTCTCCTGTGCGTCGAGCGTCGCCCGGCCGGTGAACAACACGCCGGTCGCTTCAACCCACGCCGCAGCGAACGCCGCCTGGAGCTGCCTGACGGCTGGACCTTGGAAACGGACGTTCGTCTCGCGCCATGACCCGTTGGTGAGCCCATCGCCAAACCACTTGTCATCGATGCCGAACCCACCAGTCCATCCAATTCGACTGTCGATCACGATCCCACGCACGTGCCAGCGGTTCTGTGCGAGATGCAGCGTCGACAATCGGATTGGACGAAACGGTTCGACGCGAATGCCAGCCATTCGAAGTTCGTCGCGTTGCTCGGCGGGGATGTCCACGGTGCCGAATGCGTCATAGAGAACGAATACCCGCACACCTGCTTTGGCACGTTCCATCAAGATGCTGCCAAGGGTTCGCGCCATCCGACCCGGAGCTCCGTAGTACAGCTGCAACGTGATCGACTGACGCGCCGACCGCAGATCAGCCCAGAGACGCTCATACGTGCCGTCGCCGTTCAACGCCACGTCGACGCGGTTTCCCTCAGACAGCCATGCGCCGGCCATCATCGTCACGACCAGCGGAAACTGTGGCTCACTCACGCCGATGGGTACGCCATCGCTGGCGACGCCGCTGACGTGGCGGACGGCCGTCCCTCGAGTGAGATGAAGAAAGCCGATCACCGCGAGACCAGCAATGACCACGACGAGCATCCATCGACCGAGTGTGATGAGCCACGTCATGGACCTGCGCGTGTGCATCAGAGTTGCCTCGCTTCAGTGACGAGGTGATGATCCTGTGCGATGCCCGAGCACATTGAAATTGCCAGTCTTCTGCTGAGCCTCGATCTCGCAGGCACAGCAGTGTTCGCGATCAGTGGAGCGGCGGTTGGCGTGAAGCATCGGCTGGACGTATTCGGGGTGTGCGTTCTGGCCTTCGTCGCGGGGAACGCCGGTGGCGTGCTCCGTGATCTCCTGATCGGCACGGTTCCGCCGGTGGCTTTCAACAAGTGGCAGTATGTGACAGTTTCGCTCCTGGCCGGTGTGGTGACGTTCGTTTGGCATCCGCGGCTGGAACGTCGCCATACGCCCATCCTGATCTTCGATGCGGCCGGTCTCGGCCTGTTCTCGGTTTCAGGTACGCAGAAGGCGCTGGCACTCGGCCTCAATCCGTTTATCGCGGCTCTGCTCGGGATGCTTACTGGTATCGGCGGAGGTATGCTCCGCGATGTCCTTGTCGGGGAGGTCCCGACCGTTCTCCGCAAAGACTTGTACGCATTGGCTGCGCTCGCAGGAGCTGCCGTCGTCGTCGTGGGGCCGTTGGTTCATCTTCCGCCTGCCGCGGCGACGATTGGGGGCGCGACGCTGTGCTTCGCGGTTCGCCTTGTGGCGATATGGCGGAGATGGGCTCTCCCCACTCCGGATCGTTTCGAGTAGGAACACCTCTTGCCTCACGTCTTGGCGTGGTCGAGCCCACAGTGAGCAGGTCGGCAGCCGAGCCGCGGCCTCTGCTACTCATCGGTGTCACGCAGAAGATGTGATGGATGGAGGCGGCGCATGAGGACTCTCGGGCGCATTCTCTGCGCGATCGATCTCGAGAAGGCAAGCGAAAGAGCGTTTGACAGGGCGCTCACGCTGGCGGCGCTCGGTCAGGCGACGCTATTCGTGCTTCACGCAATCCCTGCGAACTTTCCTTTCTCCTGGCGCGAGCACGAGCGGCTCGAGTACCTCACGCGCCTTCGGGAGCGCGCCGAGGCCGCGGGTCTGAAGGTGCGCGTCGAGGAGCAGCACGGAGATCCCGCGAAACTCATCGCGCTTCACGCAAACTCCAGGAAGGTCGATATCGTCGTTCTCGGTTCCAATCGACGACGAGGATGGCGGAGGTTGAGAGAGGGATCGATCTCTGAACGCGTCTTGCGTCGTGCCGCATGGCCGGTCCTCATTGTTCCGTGGGATGCTCCTCGCGCCGGTGTCATCGACAAGGAGCGCGCACGGACGGCACAAAAAAGGACTGGACGATGAGCAACACAGACACGATTTCTTCCGATCCGGCCTTGCGTAACCTCGATGGCCTGCTTCCGAATCTCGAGGATCTCTACAAGGATGTGCACTCGCATCCCGAACTCTCGATGCAAGAGACGCGTACTGCCGGCTTGGCGGCAGGCCATCTTCGTGCGGCCGGCTACGAGGTGACCACGGGCGTCGGCCAGACGGGCGTCGTAGGTGTGCTCCGTAATGGCGACGGGCCAACGGTGATGTTGCGAGCCGATATGGACGCGCTGCCGGTTAAGGAGGCGACGGGCCTGCCGTACGCCAGCACAGCGACGGTCGCCGATCGAGAAGGGAAGACCGTACCGGTTGCACATATGTGTGGCCATGACATGCACGTCACATGGCTGGCGGGGGCCACGAAACTACTCGCCGACGCACGAACGACTTGGCGCGGAACGGTGATAGCGGTTTTCCAACCTGGTGAAGAAACGGCCGAAGGCGCGCGAGCGATGATCGAGGACCGGCTGCTTGATCGTGTCCCCAAGCCGGACGTGATCCTGGGACAGCATGTCATGGTCGGGCCTGCCGGCGCCGTTGCAGGACGTGCGGGCGTCATCACGTCTGCCGCCGACAGCCTGGAGATTCGTCTGTTTGGACGTGGCGCGCATGGCTCCATGCCGCAGGCCAGCATCGATCCTGTCGTGATGGCAGCCGCAACTGTGCTGCGGCTACAGACCGTTGTCTCCCGTGAGGTTGCTGCCGCTGAAGCCGCCGTCGTCACTGTGGGTGTCCTTCAGGCCGGGACGAAAGCGAATGTCATTCCCGATGAGGCCGTCATCAGATTGAACGTGCGCACGTTCGATGAGGGCGTCCGTCATCGCGTGCTGGCTGCGATTCAGCGCATCGTTACTGCCGAAGCGGAAGCGTCGGGTGCCCCGCGCAAACCCGAAATCACGACATTGGATCGCTACCCGCTCAACACGAACGATCGCGAGGCAAGCAAGCGGGTCGTGGACGCATTCCGAGCGTATTTCGGCGCAGAGCGCGTTCGAGAAACGGGCCCCGCTCCAGCGAGCGAAGACTTCGGATCGTTTGGATCCGAGTGGGGCTCCCCATCGGTCTTCTGGTTCGTGGGCGGCACGGATCCCGATATCTACGCGAAGGCCAAGGCAGACAATCGTCTCAACGAACTTCCTGTCAACCACAGCCCGAAGTTTGCTCCAGTGATCCATCCCACGCTGCGGACGGGTGTCGAGACGCTGGTCATGGCATCGCGGGCGTGGCTATCGGCGTGAGGCTCCGTGCGTACAGCCGCTCTTCCACGTCGTGGCGACAACAGGCTCATTCTCGGAATTGTGCTTGCGGTCGTGACGTTCTGGCTATTTGCTCAGACCACGTTGAACGTGGCGCCGGCAATGCGGGAGGACCTGCGGATCGCCGAGAGCGTCAATAACATCGCCGTCAGCATCACGGCGTTGTTCTCAGGCATTTTCATCGTCATTGCCGGTGGCCTCGCAGACAGATTGGGCCGCCTGAAGCTGACGAACATCGGCATCGTCCTCAGCATCCTCGGCTCGCTGCTGATTGCCGTATCACCGGTTGGAACGGCGACGTTCTTGATGATCGGACGCGTGATACAGGGAATCTCTGCAGCTTGCATCATGCCGTCGACCCTGGCCTTGGTGAAGGCCTACTTCGAGGGCGAAGAGCGCCAGCGGGCGCTGAGTTTCTGGTCCATCGGCTCATGGGGCGGCTCTGGTCTGAGCCCGCTGTTCGGCGGCTTCGTCGCCTCGACTATCGGGTGGCGATGGATCTTCTGGATGTCTATCGCAGTGGCGCTGGTGAGTCTGCTTCTGCTCCGAGGCACTGCGGAGAGTAAGACTGAATCTACCGCCGATCGACCTTTTGACTGGACAGGTTTAGTTGCGTTCGTGCTCGCAATGGTGAGTTTGAACATCCTTATCGGTCAGGGGTCCGTTCTCGGATGGTTGAGTCCGACGGTCTTGATTCTCGCTGTCGTGTTCATTGTCTCAATCATCGTCTTCTTCAGAATCGAGATCGGTAATGTGAATGCGTTCGTCGACCTGACGCTGTTCCGTAACGCTATCTTCAGCGGTGCCACCTTATCGAACTTCCTGCTCAATGGTGCCGCGGGAACGTTGCTCGTCGTACTGACGCTGGTTCAGGAAGCGGCCGGTCTGTCGTCGCTGCAGTCAGGGCTTTTGACCGTCGGGTATCTCGTCGGCGTTCTGGGAACCATTCGTGTTGGTGAGAAGTTGCTCCAGAGGATGGGCCCTCGACGGCCGATGCTCTTCGGGTGCTGGACCACCGGGATAGGCATTCTGCTGACGACGTTGACGTTCCTGCTGGTGAGGCAGTATCTCGTGATTGCGATCGTCGGGTTCACGCTGTTTGGCATCGGGCTGGGACTGTATGCGACTCCATCCACAGACGCGGCACTCTCTAATGTTCCTGAGGACGGTGCCGGGTCTGCGTCAGGCATCTATAAGATGGCGTCGTCGCTCGGGGCAGCGCTCGGCGTCGCCATCTCCGCGGCGATCTTTGCTGGGTTGAGTCAGGCGGACGGGTTCACATTATTTGCGGACATCGCCATGGGAAGAACTGACAACATCGACGTGCGATTTGCCGCTGCCATGGCGCTGATGTTCAACGTGTTGATGGTCGCTGTCGCCATCGTGGCCATTATGGTCACGGTGCCCAAACGATCCGCGTTGCCCTTGTCGCGCTAATGTCGACGAACACCTCAACGATCGTCTTGTGGCTCTTCGTGATCAACCTTGGTATAGCCTTCGGCGCCGGTCTGTACGAACACGCAATAGTTGTGTCCCGCTGGATCAGCACGTCCCCTGAATACGGGACGCATTGGAACGCAGCGGCGGCTCGCGACGACGATACTGGCCGCAGATTTTGGGCGTTTGTGACGACCGTACCGCTGACGCTACTCACTCTTGCCAATCTGTTTGTTGCGTGGCGTGCGTCAGGCTCGGTGCGCCGATGGTGGCTCGCTGCTGCGCTTGCGGCTCTCGCCGATCGTGTGTTCACGTTTTCGTATTTCATCCCGTCGATGGTCGGGCTGATGGGGGCTGCAGATTCGCCGCAGTCAGTCGCCGCAGCCGTTCGTTGGTCAAGTCTCAATTACGTGCGGCATGCGATAGTGCTCGTGGCTTGGCTGTCGTCCTTGAAGACGTTTTCATTGTTCTACCAGCAACGCGGTCGTCTCGATCCTGGCAATGTCGATGACTCGACGGCTTAAGATCGGAGAGTCTGATCGAAAGAGCGCTGTGAACAATCAGTGAATGATTTGCGGCCACGTAGTCCGAACCGTTTGTAGATTCCTGCACGACGTTTGCAAGAACGGCGAAGAAGTCCACGCCTTTACGATTCGGGCTCGCTCGAATTCCTCTCTGAACCCGCCGACTCACGCGCGCGTCAACCAATATCCACTTGAAAACACACATTCAAGCAAGGTGCACGCCCGGTCACCACTGGGTATCGGTGTCAATGTCCGGATTCAACTGACCCGCCATGGGCCATGTTGAACACGGGCACACAGTGACGATACATAACCGTGAGTGGAGGCATCGCGGATCTTCAACGAGTTCGTTCATGTCACGAGGGGTGCATGACCGTATGCGGCCCCTGAATCGTCACAAAGACCAGGCGAAAGACCCCGCGCGCCGCGTTGAGCCGGTCCTGGCCATGCGCGTACTTGTAGTTGAGGACGATCCCGTCATCGCCCATCTCATCGAACATCTTCTGACCCGCACGGGTTTCGTCGTGGAAGTGGCGGCCGATGGTCGCATGGCGGAGCAGATGATGAACACGCTGTCGCCGCCGGCGGTCGTTGTCCTCGACGTCATGCTTCCGTTTGTCGGCGGGTTTGAGCTCGTGGAACGGATGCGAGACTCACCGCTGTGGACCGATGTGCCCATTCTGATGCTCACATCGAAGGCCAACGAGAGCTATGTCGTTCGCGCGTTCGGCCAGGGCGTTGACGATTACGTGACCAAGCCGTTTCGTCCAGACGAACTGGTAGCCAGGGTACGGCACTTGGCGGGGGTGTGACTGTGCGAGGTCTTTGCCCTTTCGGGGTCGCGGTCTTGGTAGTCCTGGTCTCTGGATCGTCTGCTGCCGGGCAGCCTGGAGCAACGGAGGACAAGGCCGTCCCGGACGCGCGTGTTGCGGACGCTGGCAGAAAAGCGGCAGCGGGGACACAGGTCGAGTTCGGTGCGGCCTACGAACATCTGTCGAACGGTCACCGCCCGTGGCGAAGCGCGAGTTTCGAGCTTCGAACCGGCGGAGCGAGTGGCCGTGTTCATGTTGCCGTCGAAGAGATGACGCGCTTTTTGCTGCTGGACCACAACGTCATCGTTGGCGTCGAACGGCGCGTGGCGCCGCGGTGGACGCTTGCTGGGGAGGTGCAGTCGAGTCCATCCCATCACGTCTCTGCGCTGTGGGGCGCAGGTGGGCGGATCGAGTTCATTGCCGGTGATGGATGGAGTCTACACGCCAACCTGCTTCATCGACAGTACTCCTCCGCATCAGTCGATCTCGCGGCGATGGGTGTTGAACGGTACATAGCGCGCTACCGAGCGGCCTACACGCTCTACCGGGCTCGGCTCCACGGCGGTGAGACGTCCACAAGCCACCGCGTGCAGGGTGATCTCTACTACGGCCTTTTGAGCAGCAGCGCGGGCGTGAGTGTGTCGATGGGCCAAGAGGTCGAGAACGTCGGTCTGGTCGGCGTCATAAGAACTGACGTACGAGCGGCCGCAGTGGTCGGGCGCCACTGGATCCATCCAAAGTGGTTCGTGACATACGAGGCCGTCATACACGAACAGGGCGATTTCTACACGCGCCGGCGGACCAGCGTCGGTCTGGGACATCGTTTCTGACGTGGCATTCGCCTTCGTCGTGTGGTCGGGTGTGGTTCTCTTCGCCCTCGTGGTGTTGATCGCCGTCCAGCTCGTCGTGTTGCGAGTGGTCGCAGGCATTCGCATTCGAAGGCAGCGCCGACTCGAACGAGTGTGGCTACCGCTGATGATGTGCGGATTGGACAAAGTACCCGACTCGCTGCCGCGTCTTCGGGGGCGCGATGTGCGTACCCTTCTCAGCGTGTGGAACCGAGTGCACGACGCTATCAAAGGCACCGCCAACGCGCCGCTCCTCGATCTGGCGCGTCGGATTGGACTCGATCGAGCGGCTCGTCGCATGTTCTCTCGCAGGGATATACGGGATCGGCTGCTGGCGATCACAACGCTCGGCAGACTGGCTGATCGTGTGCTGTGGAATGAGCTGGTGCAGCTGACGTCCACCCAGGATCTCGCGCTGTCACTCGCCGCGGCTCGTGCGATGGTTCGAATCGACCCGCGGTCCGCAACGACGCTCCTCCTTCCGATCATCGCGGAGCGAGATGATTGGCCCCCTTCCACCGTGGCGCTGATGCTGCAAGAAGCCGGCGCGGACGTGATCTCTGAACCGCTTGTCAAAGCAGTTCTTCGCACGCCGCAGGAACGCGCCCATCGATTGATTCGGTATCTTGGTCTGGCGCACTGCGACGCGACTGCTCCGCTGCTGCACCATCTGATTCGAGAGGTCGAATCCGTTGAGAGCATCACAGCCTGCCTTCGCGTCTTCACGGACGCCAACGACGTCGTCGCTATCGAGCCGTTTCTTCATCACCCGCGATGGGAAGTGCGCGTGTGCGCCGTCAAAGCGCTCGGGCGGCTTGGAACACGACGTGACGAAGGCTCACTCATCGTGATGCTCTCCGATCTCGAATGGTGGGTGCGTTACCGTGCTGCGCAGGCCCTCGGCGGTCTCGTTTCAGACGAGGTCGATCGACTCAAGCGGCTGAGGGACACACACAGCGATCCCTTCGCTCGAGACATCTTGACGCACGTGCTGGCCGAACAGGGTGCCGCATGATCGCGGCGTTCTTCGATATCACGCAGTGGTTCTGCCTGGTCTACGTAGGCGTCATGAATGTGGGATACCTGGCGCTGAATGTCGTGTCGTTCGTGACTCTCGGTCGATACGCCCGGCGCCACTCGCTCGAGGTTCCTGAAGTCTATTCGGACTTCGAGCCACCCGTCACGGTGATTGTCCCGGCGTATAACGAGGAGTTGACCGTCGTGGCCAGCGTTCGGTCCCTGCTCCAGCTGCGGTATCCCCAATTCGAAGTCGTCGTGGTCAATGACGGATCGAAGGACCGCACTCTGGCCGCACTCATCGACGCGTTCGATCTGCGATTGTTTCCTGAAGTGATGCGCGTGCGCCTGAAGACGGCCCGCGTACGGGGTGTGTATCGCTCGTCCGCCCACCCCGAGCTGCGTGTGATCGACAAGGAGAACGGTGGGAAAGCCGATGCGCTGAACACCGGTATCAATGCGGCGCGTTATCCGCTGTTCTGTGCGCTCGATGCCGATGGAATCCTGCAGCCAGACAGCTTGCGGCGAGTCGTGCGACCGTTCATAGAGGATTCCCGCACCGTCGCGACTGGCGGCATCATCCGTATCGCGAATGGTTGCGACGTGGTGCGCGGTTGGCTCGTCCGTGCAAGTCCGCCGCGCAATCTGCTTGGACTGCTCCAGGTCATCGAGTACTGCCGCGCATTCCTGTCCGGCCGACTCGGCTGGAATCCGTTGAACAGCGTCCTCGTAATTTCCGGTGCGTTCGGCGTGTTCCATAAGGAAACGGTCGTTACCGCCGGGGGCTATCGAACCGACGTAGCCGGCGAAGACATGGAACTCGTCGTGCGGTTGCATCGCCTCCTTCGTCGAGCCGGCAGGTCGTACCGCATCACCTTCATTCCCGACCCTGTCTGCTGGACCGAGGCTCCCGAAGGCATTCGCGTCCTCAGGCGACAGCGGGTCAGATGGCAGCGAGGTCTGTGCGAGAGCCTCGCCCTGAACATTGACCTGATGCTCGGTGGCTCCGGAGGCTGCGTCGGTTGGCTCGCATTTCCGTTTGCGCTGATCTTCGAGTGCCTCAGTCCGCTCGTTGAGACGATTGGCTATCTCGTACTCGTGGCCGGCTATCTGGCGGGTCGCATCGACCTGGCGTTCGCGCTCGCGTTCCTGATCGTCTCAATCGGTCTGGGCGTTCTGCTGTCGATCAGCTCGCTGGTGCTCGACGAAATGTCTTTCCATACTTACCCGAAATCTCGACACATCGTCGCCCTTCTGGTGGCTGCTGTGGCCGAAAACTTTGGGTATCGACAGCTCAATGCTGTCTGGCGTCTCGAGGGTCTCGTGCGTTGGGCCGTGGGTGCGAGACAAGTGTGGGGAGAGATGACGAGGTCTGCAGGCTGGAGCACAAACTTCACCTCCGCGGGAAGCTCGTCGTGGGATCGATCATGAACGTGACAGTGGACAGATTGCCCATTGAACAGGAAGGCCTGTTCTCGAAACTCTAGACGATCCGGGAGTGTGACAAGGCCGTCATAGACGTAGCGGGCGCCGCGATCGTGGACCCACCCAGCCGAGCAGACTCGCTACCTAACGGGCTCAGCTCAAATATTCCGCACAATCAATGCTCAGGCTGATCTATATCGCTGGCGTACTACCTATGCAGGGTATTTCCCTAATCCATTCATATGGGCCAAAATCCAACGCGCATCGCAAACTGCAATGTCAGGTGCTACCTCGAGCGCTCACACCCAAGGGTCTGCACCCTGACGTTCAGATGCGATTCCAAACACCAGGAGTCGAACGTTTCCATACCGGCGCCCTCCTCGACCTTGGCGTCGTTGCTCGATCGGGAGCCTTTAATGAAACGTCGGGTTGAGC
>JBKPRH010000391.1:0-10545 GCA_046765795.1 Acidobacteriota bacterium
CATCCGCACACCGAAGCGCTGCGCGTCACCGAGCGGTATACGCGCAAGGATTTCGGTCACATGGAGATTCGGATCACGTACAACGATCCGAAGGCCTACATGCGACCGTGGACCATCACACTGCAGGCGCAGTTGATGGCCGACACCGAGCTGCTCGAGGACGTTTGCAACGAGAACGACAAGTCGTCACGACAGCACTTCGTCATCAGCGATGACGATAAGCGGAAGGCGCAATCGGAGTTCGTGCTCGCGCCAGACGTTCTGGCCACGTATGCCGGTCCGTACGACATGAAGGTGGCGGGGAAGTCGGTTCCGGCTTCTGTCGTGTTCGAGAACGGCCGTCTTTTCGTCGTGCCACCTGGTAACGGCGGCAAGCTGCCGCTCGTCGCGGAGTCAGATACGCACTTCACGTCCCTGGGCGCGCCCGTGATCTTTCGTAAGGATGCGAACGGCGTCATCACCGGCTTCGTCGTCCACACCGTGGAAGGCGATCAGGAGTTCGAGCGCAAACGTTAGCCGGGCGCTCCCGCTTTGATCGCTTCGAGACCGTGGCCGTGCGGCCCGGTCTCGCGGATGCGTAGCGCGTAGGCGAACACGAATCCAAACAGGCTCAAGAACAGGAACAGCCACAGCATTGGCGTGTAGCCGGCCGGGTTCTCCGCGCTGGCGCCATAGAAGTCATTCAACGCGCCCGCGAGGAGATTGATCAGCGTCAAGCCCATCGCTTGCACCATCGTCATCAGCCCGTATGCCGTGCCAAGACGATTCGGTTCCACGAGGTACGGAACTGCCGGCCAGATGATCGCAGGCACCAGCGAGAAGGCGATGCCGATCATAACCGTGGTCACCCAGAGGTTCGCGTTGGTGTAGGCGAGAATCGGAAACGCTGCGGCGAGCAGGAAGCAGCCGAAGGCCATGAACGCCGCGCGATGCCCGAGCCGATCAGCCATGAGACCGAAGAGCGGCGTCGCGATGATCGCCGCGAAGAAAACCGATGCGTTCAGATTGCCGGCGTCTTGAAGAGAGACTCCGTGTGCATGTTGGAAGTATTTGATCGCGAACGTGCTTCGAAACGGAAAGATGACGGAATAGTAGGTGACGCAGAGCCCGATGATGTACCAGAACGATCGGTCGAAACGCCACAAGTCGCTCCAGATGAATTTGTCCGAGGGCGCAGGCTCGGGCACCTCGTAATCACGTGCGACACGACGGTCCATCCAGTAATAGAGGACGCACGCCGCGACACCGACGAGCATGAAACCGACGGCCAGAAAGAGTGGCGGTTGCCAGCCCAGGTCGTAGAACGGTTTGAACCAGCTCGTTGACTTGTCGGCGCTGAATGATCCGGCGCGTGCGATGCTCAAATTGACCCCGAACGCGAATCCCAGCTGTCGTCCGACGAACCACTGACCGATGGCCACTGTAATTGCCACGATCATCGACTCGGCACCGAGGCCGAAGATCAGGCGTCCGGCCGCCATTACCCGGAACGGCGTATCGAGTGGCCATGGCATCACGGCTGATAACGATGGCGACACCGCAGTCACCAACGCGCCAATGAGGCAGACGATCGCGAAGATCAGCGTCGACAGCCGCGTGCCGAATCGATCGACGATGACGCCGCCGATCAGGACCATGATGATGTTCGGAAAGCTGTAGATGGCGTTGAGGATGCCGATCTGCGTGTCGCTGAAGCCGAGGAGCTTCTGCAGTTGGTCGGCGACCGGCGCGATCGAGTCGTAGACGTAGTAGTTGCCGAACATCGCGACGCTGATCGCGACAAGGACGCTCCACCTCCAGATGGCGGGCGGTGGATTCTTGACCGTGACGGCCGGGTTCATCGTCATCTTGCGGTCAGTCTACCGCACGAAGCGTGCCGGCCGGGGTGGCGCCCCTACACAGTGGCGGCGCGAGGGACGACCTGTCGGGCGGGCAGCTGCGAGACGACGGCGATGGTCAGACCGATCGCGAGCGAGGAGAGCAGTTCGAGTCCGAGCTGCTTGATGATGAGGCTGTCGGGCCAGGGCTGCTCGGAGTACCAGATCAGCCAGAGCGGAGCTTGTCCGACCAGCCACGCAATCAGGCCCAGCTTCAGACCGCGTACGGTCAGCGAGCCATCGAGCGACATCCGGCTGTAGATCCACACCAGCGCAGACACAAAACAGAGGTGGGCGACCGGCAGCAGAAGGGCCTGCCATCCTGGTCCGCCGGCAAAGTCGCGAAGCAACGTACCGCGATACGGCTCGTAGTCCACGGCGAGGATGAACCCGTGAATCACGACGGCGAACAGGTTCGAGAGGAGAAACGCGGCGAAGACGGTGGCCGCGGTGCGCGCAGCGCTCATGACGCCTCCTGATCCCTGGCCCAGGCCCTGGCTCGGTCCTGCAGCTTTTTGGGTGACAGATCTTCGATGCGGCTGGCCATCGACCAGCGATGACCGAATGGATCGCGGAGAATGCCGTAACGATCTCCCCAGAACTGGTCCGCCACAGGCATGACGATCGTCGCTCCGGCGTCGACCGCACGGTTGAAGCGTGCATCCACGTCGCGCACGTACAGGTGCATCGTCACCGTCGTGCCGCCGAGCGTCGCTGGTGACAGCATCGATTCGGGGAACTCGTCGACGACGAAGAAGCGCGAGTCGCCAAGCAAAAGCTCGGCGTGCATGATCGAGGTGCCGTCCGGCGCCGTGTTGCGCAGCAGTTCATGTGCGCCGAATGCCTTCGAGTACCAGTCGATCGCGGCACCGACACCCTTCACCACGATTTGCGGCGTGATGGTGTGAAAGTCCTCGGGGACAGGTGTCGTGGTCATCCGGCGCGCCCCTTTCCGGGATGTGGCGTGAGCAGATCGCGATGGCGTGCGGCATCGACCAGATCGGCGAGCCGCTCCGCTTCGCGCTTGGCGGCCGCACGTCCCTGTGGCGTCAACCGGTAGTAGCGCCGGCGGTCGTCGTCGGTCTCGTCGTGCAACGCGATGGCCAGCTCCTCGATCAAGCCGTCAACGAGCATGCGTTGAATCGAGCGGTACAGTGTGCCCGGACCAAGCCGGGTCTCGCCGTTGGTGAAGCGCTCGACGTCCTGCATGATGCCGTAGCCATGCGATTCGCCGTCGGCGAGCGCGAGGAGGATATGAAATACCGCCGGTGTCAGCAGCGGCGACGGCTGGTCGTCTGGCTCAGGTTTGAACCGATTCGCCGTGGATGTAACCACGGTGGATATATGTATCGCGGAGCGAATCCGCTGTCAAGGCAGCGTATGGCTGCCGGCGATGGCCAGCGACCCGCGCTGGGTGACGACTCGCCCGGGTACGACCGTGACGCCGACGATCAGTGGATCACGCCCGGGAGCGACGACGGCGATGACGTGCGGTCCGGCTGGAAGCGTGAGGTTCTGGTAGTAGCCGCGAAATTGTTCGACACGCCCGACCGAGGCGCCATCGACGTAGACCTCGGCGCTCCACGGCTGAATATCGAGCTGAACGCCGCCAGTGGGTGCGTCTGCGCCAAGCGCCGGCTGGTCGATCGTGATGACCTCGGGCACCGTGATGACACCCCACCAGAGCGGGAACGGCCGAACCGTCGTCGCGGGCCGAACGGTGGACGGGACAGGTGGCCGCGTGATCAGACGGCCGCGGACCTGTGCCCCGGCGGTTGTCGCCGTTGAAAGGATTGCGACGACGATGGCGGCGGTGAGGAGGGCTGAGCGCATAGGGCCTCCAATCAAACGTACGCGTCTCTAGTGGGCGGCGCGCTCTTCGGCGCGCGCGGCCTCGAGAATGTGCTCGAGCCCCAGGTTCCCCTCGTGGCAGCCATATTCGAAGATCTGCTGCGAGTCGTCTCGGGTCAGCGGCATCGTGAACGTGAACGGCTTCGTCCAGACCTCAGGGTCGTTGAACGTCACTTCCCACTGCACTGTTTTCGGCGAGGTTGGCGTGAAGCGCTCGGTCAGCGTGAACTGCTCGCTGTTGTAGCGGTTGTTGTAGCCGAAGTGCGTGCGGTTGGTGAAGTTCTTCGTCTCGACGACCAGTGTGTTGCCGTCCCATCGCCCGCGCGCGTCGCCGAGATACTCCCGGATCTTCTCGCTGACTCGTGGCCGGTTATCGAGCGGGATGATCCGCGTCTCATGAATCATTTCGTAACGAATCGCCACTGAGTCCGGGGTCTGGACGATCTCGTAGGCGTTTCCATAGATCGCGGGCATCATCGAGCCTGGCAGTCCGCGCGTGATGCAACGATCGTAGAGGCTGCGATCGAGCCAGGTGTCGGCGCGTCCTTCGCCGTTGCGCGCGTCGTTGAGCGCCGCGACGGCGGCCTCGTGCTTCAGTGCCTGCGGCGTCATGGGCGGCAGACGCCCGTCCGGTGGATCGATGATGAGCCACGGACGGCTGCCGTTGCCCTGCAGGTGCTCGTACCAATGCGTCGGCCCGGCGCCAGTCTCCGCGCCGCCGATACCGCCGGCGATCTTGGATGCGATCGCCTGACGTTGTTTCGCCAGCGCCGCGAGGTCGGCGGCAGTGAAGTCCTTCGCTGATCGTCCCGCGAATTCTGCAGGCCGCTCGAGCGGGGTGTTCGTTTCGTCTTTGTTGGTGTAGACGCCCTGGAGATCAGGATGCCCCCACGGTGTCTTTGGAGGCGTCCACGCAGTGGTTTGTGCCTGTGGCGATGAGTGCAGGACCCAGCTCATCACGACGACCGTGACGGCGGCACACAGGCCTATGCGGCCAGTCGTTCTCATACCAGCCCCCGTAGAGGCCGATGGTACTACGAGCGTGCCGTTCGCGTCTGTTTGGCCCGGGTCGCTGCGATAAACAACCCGCCGACGATCGCAAACGCCAGAATGCCGACGATCTGAACCCAGCCGCCTACGTCGGCCGGGTGCGACAGCCGCCACATCGCCGCCCCGATGTCGAAGGCCGCAGGAGGATTGGCGCGCGTCGCCTGCATCGCATCGAGCACTGCGACGAGAAGCGCACCGACGATCGTGAGTCCGACTGCCGCTGCGATGCCGGGACCGAGCAGACCCGACGCGGGCGCCGCTACCGTCCGTGTGTCATGTTCGAACTTCGGTTCGCGGACGCCAAACGGCGCGAACCGGTGGAGCATCAACAATCCCGGAATCCCGACCACGAGAGTCGTCAGGAAGAAGTTCGACCAACCCATCGCGTTGACGGCGAATCCCGTGATGGGTCCGGCGGCCACGCGCGGCAAGGCAAACAAGCTGGAGAAGAGCGCGTATTGCGTCGCCGAGAATCGTTTCTCAGTCAGGCGAAGCAGCAGCACCGAGAACGCGCCGGTGCCCATGCCGGATGCCAGCAGTTCGAATCCGGCTGCTCCATAGAGCGCCAATCCGATTGGCCGGCCAAGAATGGAGAGCACGTAGTAGCCGAAATTCGAGAACAGTTGGAGAAAGCCAAAAATCCACAGTGAGTGGCCCAGGCCGACGAGCGTCGTCAGCCAACTCCCGAAGATGGCGCCGCCAAACGTCGCGATCAACGTGATGGTGCCGAGCGCGATGCCGCGCTGATCGGCGCTGTAGCCCATGTCGATCAGGAACGGGCGAGTCAATGACTGCGTCAGCTGATCGGACAGCTTATAGAGCACGACGAACGCGAGAATCTCGATTGCTTGCGGCCGCGTGATGAAGCTGAGGAACGGCTGCCAGACGGCCTCGCTCAGCGTCCTCGGCGGCGCCGGCTGTACGTCAGGCTCAGGCGATTTCCATGTGAGGAACAGCATTGGCACGTACAGCAACGCGAGGAACACGTTCACTGCCGGCCATCCGAGTCGTGCGGCGAGGCTGATCGCAAGGCTGCCTGCGACGGAGTACGCGGCGCGATACATCGCTGCGCGCGCGCCCGCGGCCGCGCCCTGTTCGTCCTTCCGCAGCACTTCCACCGCGTACGCGTCGATCGCAATATCCTGCGACGCCGCAGCCATCGCGATCGCCATCGAGAGCGCGCCGACGACCCAAATCGCATCCGGCCGCTGGCCGATTCCGGCCATCATCAGACCCAACACGAGCAGCGCGACCTGCGTGACGGCCATCCATCCGCGCCGGCGGCCCCAGAACGGCGGCACGTAGCGATCCATCAGAGGTGCCCACAGAACCTTGAACGTCCACGGTGCCTGGGCGAGGGTGATGAGTCCGACGACTCGGATGTCTACGCCGATGTCGCGCATCCAGTCGGGGATAGCGACCCAGACGAGTCCGAGGGGGAGTCCTGAGGCAAATGACTGAAGGACGACGGTCGCTGTGCGCCGAGAGCGCATCGCGACCAGCAGGCCGCCGAATGCGCTTCGTGGTTGTGGTGTCGTGGTCGTCGTCACGTGTTGTCACCGTACCACGCGTCCGCGGCTCTGGCTACGATTACCTGGATCACAGGTGTACTTTCGGCCGAAGCGCTGCAGCACACCACTCGCTTGGTTCGTGGTGGGTGGTTCGTGGTTCGTGGTGGGTGGTTCGTGGTTCGTGGTGGGTGGTTCGTGGTCGGTGGTTCGTGGTTAGCGGCCGGTGCTAGGGCTGGGTCAGCTGTCGGTATTCCATGAGCAGCGTCGTGCGCCACCGCACGATCATGCCGAAGGCGAGTACGAAGAACAGTCCGGCAGTCTGCTGGACAGAAATCAGACTGCTGATGTACTCGCGCAGTCCCAAGCGCACGGCCGCCAACGCGAGGATCACGACGAGAAACCATCGAGAACGGCGCATCATGATGAGGCCGTCCTCGACGGTGAGTTGCGGTGACGAGACCAGCGGATAGGCAAACACCAACGCCCCAAGTACGAACGCCCCGAGTCCCCACGTCAGCGGGATGCGGAACGCCGGCATGACGAACATCGAGAAGCCGGTACTCATACCGAGCGGCGGAATAATCAGGCTTCGCAATGAAACCGGACGTCTCGACTCACGCACGCGCCAGGCCAGAATGGCCAGCGTGCCGATGAGGGCTGCACCAAAGGACGCGATGGGTAATTCCACTATTGCTGACTAATGGTCACGCTGGTCACCGCAAGTCCGTTGCGAGCGCCCATGCTGATCTGCGCTGGTTCTTTCGAGTTGCCGCCGGCGCGTTCTGCCGTGATCTTAAACTGCTTGCTCCCACCTTGGGAGGCCTTGGCGACCTGCGCGCCGATCTCCGGAAGCAGCGTGCCTATGCGGCTCGCGGCCGCGATGCTTTCATAGCGCCCATTCGTTATTTTAGCGACTTGCATCCCCACTTCCGTCTGAACCACGCCACCGCTGGCTGATCCTCCCGGGGATGTCGAGACCATCACGACGTGTACGGTCGTCGGTTTCTTCTGGGCTCGTTCGAAGATCTGATTGATGTCGCGGTCGAGGACGCGGTTGTCGCCCGAGGTCGAGCCGAGCGTGACGATGACGCCAAAAAAATCGGTCTTGTCTCGCTCGAAACGCTGAAGGGCTTCGCCGAGCGACTCAACGAACCGGCCAACCCCACTGTCGGGCGAGAGCCGATCGATACCCGCGAGCTGCGCCTTACGGTCCGTCGTCGCTCGGACGAGGAACCGTGGCTGAGGAGCAGTGGTGACGAGCGTCACTTCGACTCCGGGCGGCAACGCCTCGAGGAGTCCCTGCAGGCCATTTCGCAGTGTATTGAGGTTGCCGGCGCCAATGCCACTGCCATTGTCGAGCAGGATCTGCACCTTGGTCGTCCACTCGATGGGCTCGACTTTCACGATCTTCAGATCGGTGCCGTTTTCCTGCACTTTCACGTCCTCGGGCTTCAGCGCGGCGGGTGGTGCACCGCTACCGTCGAGAATCGTGGCGTATAGCAGCAGCTGGCGTTGTGCAGATGCCCCACTCGCGAACACACACACCCACAGGAAGAGACCGGCTATCGCCAGGAGTCTTGGTCGCATGCGTTTGCCTCCGTCGAGCCCTTAGACGTCATCCATTGTGCAAAGGCTCGAAGTGTCTCACAGGTCGGTGACGGACGTGTGCCCGCACGTGGATCCCTCCCCCGCGGGGCGTAAAATCAATCCCGACGAGCGTTTGCGGGGCAAACTAACCGAAGGGAACTCGGAACGTGTTCGAGATACCGGGAATGTTCGTTAGCGTTAGTAGAGAGGAGATTTTCTGTGCAAGTCCTCGAAACCGTCTATTCGAACGTGGTGGTGCTCGAACTCACGGACCGGCTCACTGTCGAAACCGAAGCCGATCTGAAAGACTCGGTTCGCCGTCAACTCGACGCGGGACGACGGAATCTGGTGTTGGACATGGCGCGCGTGCCGTACGTGGACAGCTGTGGCCTTGGCACGATGGTGCAGGCGTATGTCTCGGCGCACCGCGCCGGCGGATGGGTGAGACTGCGGAACGTCACCCCGCGTGTGCGTCACCTGCTGACGATCACGCGTCTCACCACAGTCTTCGACTTCTATCAGCCCGGCGTGCAAGCGGTCGGGGCTTAGCCCACGCGCGTAACACGCGATAGGTATCCGCGCGCCACGCGCTATACACGATAAGTATCAGCGCGCCACGCGCTATACACGATAAGTATCAGCGCGCCACTGCTTCACGTCCCGTTTGATTGCGTCGGGGCTCATGGACTGATCGGCGGCACGCTGCGCCAGCGCAGCGAACTCGGCGTCTGATGCAAACCGCAGCGCCACGATCTGGCGCATGCTCAATCGGCTGTCGAGCAGCTTTCCCGTCAGCACGTAATGACGGAGCTGCTCTTCGGCCCTGATCGCTCGATCCTGCGCCTTCAGCGGGAACACTCGCACGAAGACAAAGAGCAGAACAACGGCGATCGTCAACGCCACGATCAACGATGCGTTGTAGAAGCGCGCACTGTCGCCCCAGGACTTCGTCAGGTTCACGAATGACCCGATGAGGATCAGCAGCAGTACGAAGGTGAGCACGCGGTGGTACAGGAACACGATCTGCGCATGGTTCTTGTAGCTCTGTTGGGCGTCGGCCATGTGTAGTCTCTGGGCTCTGGGCTCTGGGCTCTGGGCTTTAGGCTTTGGGCTTTGGGCTTTAGGCTATGGGGCGGGCTCGATGCGCAGCACCGCGCCGTCATCCGCATCGGTCAGCAGATACAGGAGCTGATCGGGTCCTTGTCGAACGTCACGAATCCGCTGGCGAAGATCGACGAGCAGCGATTCGCGCCGCAACTCTTCCATCTTCTCGTTGAACAGAATGCGCTCGAGATGTCCCGTGCCTGGGATCTCACCGGTGCGCAACCCGCCGACGAACACGTCGCCTTTCCATTTCGCGAGGCGATCACCGGTGTAGAAGGTGAGCCCGGATATGGCGATCGATGGTACCCAGAATACTGCCGGCTGCTCGAATCCTTCCTGCCATGGAATCGCTGACTGTCGCGGACCCGGATAGGTGCGTCCGTAGCTGACGATCGGCCATCCGTAGTTCTTTCCGGGCTTGATGATATTCAGCTCGTCTCCGCCGTTGGGCCCGTTCTCGTTCTGCCACGGCTCGCCCGTACCGGGATGGACCGCCAGGCCGATCGAGTTGCGATGTCCGAGTGAATAGATCTCGGGTTTGTAGCCGGCGCGTCCAACAAATGGATTGTCGGTGGGCGCGCTGCCGTCGTCGCGCAGTCGCAGCACCTTACCGGCGTGGCTGTTCGGGTCCTGTGCGCCTTTGTCTCCACCGCCGCCGGTCGTCATGAAGATCGTGCCGTCACGAGCGAAGGCGATTCGCGATGCGCCGCCCGTTCCTGCGCTGGCGACGAAGACATCACGGACGTCGGTGAGTGTCTGGCCATCGAGGCGTCCGCGTGCGAGGGCCAGCGTGTTCTGCGTGCCTTGCAGCGGCTTCGTGTATGTCAGGTAGACCAAATGGTTCTGCGCGAATTGCGGATGGAGTGCAACATCCATCAGTCCGGAGAGGCCTTGCGCGCGCACAGCGGGAACGCCCGCAATGGGCTGCGGATCCAGCACACCATTCCGGATGAGCCGCAGTTGTCCGGTGCGCTCGGTCACGAGCATCGTGCCATCCGGTAGAAAGGCCAGGCTCCATGGATGCGACAGCCCACGCGTCACGACGACCACACGAATGCGCTGACCTTCAGCCGTGTCGTACACCACCGGCTTCTCAGGCAATGGAACGGCCGGAATGCCTGACGGCGCGACGGGAATGTTGTTGCGGAAGGGGACCGTCTGCTGCGCGATCGCGGCCGTCACCGCAACGCACGCCAACACGATGGCGAACGCAAACTTCATGGTCGGTTCCTTTCTAAGGAACGCAAGTATAGGCCGAAGTAATATGAGCGCTCTTAAACGACAGGAGAGGGCATCGTGGCATTGGAACTGGGGCTGAAGGGCCGGACGGCGGTGATCACCGGGGGCAGTAAGGGGATCGGGAGAGCCATTGCGCGTGGCCTGGCCCGCGAGGGTGTGAATCTCGTTCTGCTCGCACGTGGCAAGGAATTACTTGACCGCACGGCAGACGAGATCCGTAAAGAGACCGGTGTGAAAGTGGTTGCGACGGTGGCCGATATCACCAAGTCCGATCAAGTCGATGCGAGTGCGGCGATGGCGAAAGCGGACCTTGGAACGGTGCACAT
>JBKPRH010000392.1:0-16766 GCA_046765795.1 Acidobacteriota bacterium
GGTGGATGACGCGATTGGATGGCTCACGAAAGCGTCTGAGGCGAACTCCGTGTGGCTGCGCATGTTCGGACCGCATGATCCGAGATTGAATGCGCTACGGGCAAGCTCGCGGCTTGACGAGTTGTTGCGGCGATCGGCCGAGGACGTCAGTCGTGGCGCAGTGCGACGAGTGGATCCATGAGGGCGGCGCGGCGCCCGGGCACGAACGCTGCGGCTACGCCGACGAGTGCGGTCACCGCGGCGATCCCCAGTAGCGCGAGTGGGTCGATGCTCGGGCGATAGACGGTCATGTTTCCAATGCCGATATCCGCCGACCCGCCTCCGGCACGCATGGCGAGCATCAGCACCACCGTGAGGAAGAGACCGATGCCGGTGCCAACGGCGATCAGCGCCGCGACTCCTCGTGCAATGCTCGACACGACCTGCTGACTTCGCGCGCCGAGCGCCATCCGAATGCCGATCTCGCGCGACCGCCTCGCCACCGCAAACGCGACGACGGCATAGAGACCGATGCTGGCGAGCACGAGGCCGAGACCGGCGAGGATGGCGAACAGCGTGGCCACCACCGCCGGCGCCGTCTGCGATTCCTCCAGTCTCTGCGCCATCGTCTTCGCCGTGATCACCGGTAGTGTGATGTCCACCGCGCGCAGCTCGCGCTGCATCGCAGCGATCAGGCTCGCCGCATCCCGCGACGTCCTCGCGAGCACGGTCGTCGCCGGTGCTCCAGACTGGGTGTACGAGCGATAGTACGTTGGCCCGATCGGAGCGAGGACATCGTCCTCAAAGTCTCCGGTGCCCGTGTCGCGCACGACGCCGATGACTTCGGTCCAGGAGTTCGGATCGGCCTTCAACCGGAATCGCCGGCCGACGGCGTCAACGGCGCCGAAGTACTTCCGCGCCATTGTCTCGGTAATCACGGCAACGCGGGGTGAGTCGGCGCGGTCACGCGCATCGAACACGCGGCCGGACAAAAGCGGAATGCGCAGCGTGTCGAAAAACCCTGGCCCAGCTTCGAGCATGTGGAATTCGACTTCCGATCCTGGTTGACCCGTCGCGCTGTCCACGACGATCGACATGCCGGTGGACACCATCGGCAGGCCGCGCAGCAGCGCCGCCGATTCGACGCCCGGAATGGCCTGGATCCGGCGCAGCAGGTTGTCCTGTGCGGTCTTCGCCGCGCTCTCCGAGTAGCCGGCAAACCGCCAATCGGTTTCGAGCATCGCCACGCCGTCAACGGCATAGCCGACTCGAAGCGCTCTTGTGGCTGCCGTCGCCTGCAGGAAGATGCTCGTGCCACCGAGCAGCAGCACCGAGATCGCGACCTGCACGACGATGAGCGCGTTCTTCAGGGTCAGGCGCCGACGATCGATCGGCTGCAGCCCCTCGTCTCGCAGCGTCTGCAGGAGATCGACGCGTGTCGCCTTGATTGCCGGCGCCAGGCCGAACACGACGCCCGTGACGAGCGACAGCGCGATCGCAAAGGCGAGCACCCGATAGTCCACGTTCATATCGACTCTGAACGGGAGGTCGATCGTCTGCAGCGCTCGCATGCCCCACCACGCCAGCACGCAGCCGACAATGCCGCCGGCGAGCGAGAGCAGCAGACTTTCGATCAGCAGATGCCGTACGAGCTGACGTCGCGTGGCGCCCATCGCCAGCCGCACCGACACTTCCTTTGCACGCGCGGCGCCGCGCACGAGTAGCAGCGTCGCCAGGTTGCTGCACGCGATGGCGAGCACGAGTCCGACGATAAAGAGCACGATCGAGGCAAGCGCCATGAACGGCACGTCCGCTTGCGGGTGGACCCGCACGTCCGTCGAGGGGATGACCGTGATCCCCGGTCCCAACGCAAACTCACCAGAGTTGCGAAATGCGTCTGGATACGCGTCGGCGAGCCGGCGTGCGAGCACGTCCATTGCCGCCCTGGCTTGAGCCACGGTCACGCCGTCGCGCAGGCGCGCTTTCACGAAGAGCGGTACGAATATCGTTGGCGCGTCGCGGAGCGAGCCCATTGGCGTTATCAGCTCAGGCACCGCGGTGATCGGTAACCAGAAATCGGTGCCGAGACCGACGTCAAGCGTGCCGCGCAGATTGGCCGGACCGACACCGATGATCGTCACCGGGAGACCTTCCATGCGAATCACGCGTCCGACGATGGACGGGTCGGAGTGAAAGAGTCTGGTCCATGCTTCATGCCCGAGGACGGCGACGAGCGGAGCGCCACGCCGCTCCTCGGTTGCGTCGAACCAGCGGCCGAGTGATGGCTGCAGTCCCAGGACCTTGAGATAGGTCGCACTCGAGAACTCGGCGATCGCATTGCGAACCGCGCCCTCGTCGAGATAGCGCACCGGGTTCGGGATGCTGGAGGCCATCGTTCCGGAAAAGATGTCGGTGTACTCCGCCATCTCCATGTACGCGGCGTACGAGATCACGACCATCGGCTTGCCCGAGCGATCGTTCTGATAGATGTTGACGAGGCGATTGACGTCGGCGAAGCCCTGTTTCCGGAACAGCACCGCGTTCACCACGCTGAAGATCGCGGTGTTGGCACCAATGGCGATGCCGAGGATCAGCACCGCCGCCGTCGTGAAGCGCCAGTCGCGCAACAGACGACGGAGTCCGTGCCTTGTGTCGCGCACGAGTGCATCCCATGCGCCGGTGCCGCGCGCGTCGCGCGCCGCTTCCTTGATCTGTTCGACGCCGCCGAACAGCCGCAACGCCTGAAGCCGTGCCTCCTCGCGCGACAGGCCGGTCGCCTGCAGACGCTCGGTCTCGCGCGCGAGATGAAGCTGCAGCTCTTCGCTGAGATCGGATTCACGTCGACCACGGAAGACGATCGACGTGAGACGGCTTCGAAGGATGTGCCAGGCTCGCACCGTTACGTCCTTTGCAGCAGGAGATTCACGCCGGCCGACAGTCGTTCCCATTTTTCGACTTCGGTCGCGAGTTGCTTGCGGCCCGCCTTCGTCAGGGCGTAAAAGCGCGCCCGGCGGTTGTTCTCGGACGCCCCCCACTCGGCCGTGATCCAGCCCTGGTGCTCGAGTCGATGCAGCGCCGGATAGAGCGAGCCCTGCTGGACACGCAGCAATTCATCGGAGACCTGATTGATCCGCTGGGCGATCGCCCAACCGTGCATCGGTTCGAGCGCGATCGTGCGCAGGATCAAAAGATCAAGGGTGCCCTGGAGGACATCGGTCTGATCGCTCATCCGCGTTTGCAAGGTCCGGCTAAAGCCGGACACTACATCTGTCTCGCTAAGGTCCGCCTAAGGCGGACACGACATCTGTCCTCTCTTGTAGATTAACCAAGGGAGAAGACGGTTGCGAGCGGCGAAAGGTTCACACGTCAGGCTGCGACGGCGCGGACAGGGAGCTTTGCAGGCCCGTGGCCAATCGTTGTCATCCACGGCTCTGCATCACCTGCTGCCTCGAAGCGCTGAATCCTCGGCAGCATGGCTCCGAGCATTGCGTCAGCTTCGAGCTGCGCGAGCGTTCGCCCGACGCACATGTGCACGCCCGCGCCCCAGCCGACCTGACCACGAACATCGCGGCTGATATCGAATCGATCGGGGTCAACCCACTTGCGTGGATCGCGATTGGCGGCCGCGAACAACAGGCCGCATCGCGTCCCGGCTGGAATGATGTAGCCCTCCACGTTCACGTCGCGCGTCGTGATCCGTCCGGCCATACGCGATGGAGAATCCCATCGCAGGCTCTCATCGAACGCGATTCGAGTCATCGAAGGGTTCTGTCTCAAGGCCTGATACTGATCGGGGAACTCACAGAACGCGCGTATCGCGGTGCCGAGAGTCATGACTGTGGTGTCCGCAGCGGCGGAGAGCAGGATCCCCACCAGCAGCTTTGCCTCTGCCTGCGTGATCTCGCCGCGATCGGCGGCGTGAAACATCGCCATCCCGAGCCCGTCGGGATCGAGTTTCTCGCGGTTGCAACACTCTTCGACCCACGCGAGCACCGGCTCGCTGCCAACCATCGCCTCCTGGAACAACTCATTCATCGGACCCATCGTCGCCCACACCATGTGACCGAACGCTTCCATGTGTTCGCGACCAGAGACCGGGAGTCCAAGCAAGTCGGGCAGGACCTTGTAGACAAACGGGCGGCAGATGGCGCCGACCGCGTCGAACTCGCCTCCAGCACTGAGCACGCGCTCGACGACGATATCGGCGTCCTTGGCGAATGCCTGGCTCATTCGATTGAGCGCCTTCGGCGACAAGGCGTTGGCAATGACGACGCGGACTTCGGTATGCCGGGGAGGGTCGTCGGTCAACAGGATTTCCGGCCGCACCGACGTCGGATCGTGCCACGGTCGCGATCGACTCGAGAACGAGCGCCAATCGGACAGAGCGGAAGACACATGACTGTAGCGTCCGAGCACCACGATGTCTTCGCGGTCGAGGCGAACGACGGGCGCGAGCTCGCGCACGCGATCGTCTACTGCTCGCGCGTTCCGGACCGATTCGGCGTTGAAGATGTCTGAGTCAAGGGTCGGGATCGCGTGGGCCATGTCGCCTCTGAGATTGGGTGAGTGTAAGCTTTCGAATCTCCAGATGGCCACTTCGACGACGATTCCGGCGCGCAGACCATCCGCGCTACAGCGGCGACCGTTCTATATCGGGGCCAGTCTGTTGATGGGGCTGATTGCGGTGGCCGGCTTCTGGCCGACGTATTTCGGACCGCTTGTCACGGGCACGATCGCGCAGCCGCTGCTCATCCACATTCACGCCACCGTCTTCACTGGCTGGCTCGTGTTGTTCCTCACTCAGGCCATCCTCGCCGCGACAAAGCACGTGACCTGGCACCTGCGCCTCGGAAAGATCGGGATCGGCTACGGCGCGCTGCTCGTCGTCGTCGGGTTGATCACCGGCGTGCTGCGGTCGTCGAGGCTGCCGCTCGGTGGGGAAGCAGAGGACCTGCTGTTTGCTGCGACCGCCGACATGGTCGTGTTCTCATCGTTCTTCACCGCGGCGATCGTCTACCGGCGCACGCCGCAGGTGCACAAGCGGCTGATGATGGTCGCTGCCAACATGCTCCTGATTGCCGCCGTCTCGCGGATGACGTTCATTCCGCCCCCGCCCGCCGGCCTTCCGTTGTTCCTGACGATCTGGTTTCTGCCGCTGATTGTGGCGATGGCCTACGACTGGCGGCGTCAGCGCCGCATTCATCCCGTCTACTTCATGGGTCTCGCCGCGTTCGTGGTCCGCGTTGTGGCCATCCCGATCCACAACACTGAAGCGTGGGGCGCGTTCACGCGCGCGGTGTTCGCGCTGATCACGTAACGTCAGGGGCGGACACTACATGAGATCAAGGTCCGCCTAAAGGCGGACACTACGTAAGATCAAGGTCCGCCTGAAGGCGGACACTACAGAAGATCACTGCGGCGTCGTGATCATCCGCGCGTCGGTCTCTGCGATCGGCGTGCCTGGTTGAAGCGTATAGCCGAGTGGTCCGTCGCCGAATGCACGGCGGAGGCACTCATGAATGTAGATGGGATGCGTGCCGCCGTTGAACTTGTGCTTGATGACGTCGAAGAAGTGCAGCAGCGGGTTGTTGTTTTCGTCGAAGTCCGCGTCAAGCAGGAAGGTGTCCTGACCGTTCTTTCTGGCCTTGGCCACCGTCAACTGAAGATTGGCCTTCGCTGTCCCTGACTTGATGCTGAACGGCTTGGTGACATCGCTGACGCCCGTTCCGTCTTTGAGGTTATTCAGATGATCCTGAATGACCGGCACGCCGTCGTAGCCATCGGCACCGTGCTCCGACGTGGCTTGAACGATCTCCCAACACTCCTGAGTGACCTCGGCGACGACACGCTCCCGATCTGAATAGAGCAGCGATTGCACGTGCCCGAACCACGGCTGATTCGTCGTGGGCATGTTCTCGACGCTGAGCCGCGAATACAAATTCAAGAGACTCATCTTCGGCAATGCGTCGTTGCTACGCTCCGGCACGATCGCATCGAATCGCGCTTCAATGAACTTGCCTGGCTGCGATGTCCGCCCGCAACGGAACGCGGGTGACTTCTGAGTGAGCATGGTCTTCAGCGCGCCGAACTCGCCCGGGAGTTGTTGCCAGACGACGAACTGAGGGACCCACTTCGATGGCCGCCGTGGCATGCAGAACTGCCCGTCGGTCGTCGCGATGCGGTTCCCCCGGACGGAGTAGAAGAGCGTCCCCAGTTCGTAGCGACTCGGCGCCACCTGTAAAGAGAAGTCCAGGTGTTCCGCATCGCTGTCGAAACCGAGACGCCGAGGTCCGTCCCACGGCTCCAGGAGCCAACTCTGAAGCGGCGAGTCGTTCGAGCGGCGCGCCAGCACGGAGAGCCTGGGATCGAAGATCGGCTGCCCATCCACGCCGACGACGTCGAGGTCCAATGTGATTTGGTGCATGGCCACTCAGTAATTAAACGAGGTCGCTACGGATTTCCAGCGAGCAGTACAGGCGGCACACGTCCCGATACCAGGTTGCGATAGTGGAACGGCACGGTGTGCACCTTGGGGAACGGCGCCGCAACAGAGCCGCGAAGCGGACGGTCTGGCGGAAACTCCTTCATCGATACCGCTGGAGCCGGCGGCGGCGTGGTGACGCGCACCCATCCGCCGCGTGATGGCGCGGTCCAGATGTAATCCAGATCCATGCCTGACAACTTCCACGTGCCGTCTTCGTCGATGGCGGAGTTCTCGTAGATTCCTGAGATCCAGGATCCCTCACCTCCAGCAGGGCCGCCCATCTGAAACAGCCGGCCGCGGATCTTCGCGCTTCGCGCGTCGTCGGATATGTGGATGACTGGCTGCACGACCTGATGGATCGTCAGGAAGTTCGGCGACTTGGGATTCGGGTAGCGCACCTTCATTGACTGTCGAATCCGTTCACGGCCGACGTAGGTGCCGACGTACGACAACTCCTTCCAGCCGTCGCGCGAGAAGAGATCAGCCGTGTCGTCCCACGCGAACTCGTCGATGTAGTAGCCGTACGCCGTCGCCAGATTTTCCGATGCGTGATACGCCTTGCTGCGCCGCATCGAGCGTTCTGTCACGGCGAGAAGCGATTCGAGCGCGCCTGCGTTCGTGACGACCCGCGGCGCCGTGGGCTTGCTCTCCTGTCGCCGCCCGGCCGCTTTTGTGCCCAAGGGATACTGTGGCGGACGGCCGGTCACGGGATGATCGAAGTGCAACGGGGCGATGTGAAAGCGCGGATAGATCTCGTATGACTCCGTCGAGGGCCGGTCCGGCGGAAACTCGCGGCTGGGACCTGGCGCCGGCTGCGCGTCCTTCGCCCAACCCTGCTCGGCATCGACGATGAAGCGCGGGTAGACGTGCACGGCCTTGAACTTCCAGACGCCGTTCTGCTTCACGAACTCGTTCTCGTAGATCGATTCGCTCCACAATGCGCGCCCGCCGGTGGTGCCTGTCATGCCGATGTCGTCGCCGCGTGCAAAGGCGGTGCGGCCATCGGGCATCACCGAGACGATCGTCTGCAACTGGACGTGATCGTTGATTTCTCCTTCGGTGAGTCCAGCACGACCGAGCCCGCGACGGATGCTCGCCTTACCGACGTACACACCCTGCAGACCAATCTCCATCGTCCCGTCACCCGCGAACAGGTCAGCCACGTCGTCCCACATCTTGCGATCGACGTAATACCCGTAAGCGTGCTGAAGATTCGTGACCTCGATCTCGTCGCTGAGACGTTGCGCGCGCGCTGCCAGATCGCTCATGCGGTTCGCGAGCGTGGCGAGTGTCTGCGGTGTCGCGGCGCGTGCGGGCTCCGGCACGTCCAGAATGGGTTTGCCGACGCGTGAGACGTCGTAGTGGAACGGTGTCGGCTCCTTCGTGGGTGTCCAGCCCGGAGCCTCATAGCGCCCTGAGTACTGAGGAAGGTAGCGGACGTCCTTCATCTTCCAGACGCCGCGCTCGCGCACGTACTCGTTCTCGTAGATGCCTCCGGCCCACGACGCTGTGCCGTTATATCCGCCGAGCATCGCCATGATGTGCCAGCGACCCTTGCCCGACTGGCCGTCGGGTGCAAGCGTCACGACCGGTTGCATAGAGATGTGCGGGTAGACGCGTCCGTCCTTGAGACCGAGCTGTCCGCCGCCGACTTCTTTCAGGAAGAGCGTGCGAATGCCTTCTCGATCGAGCGCGCCCTGTGTGTAGTGACCGATGCCGGTGTCGGCAAAGAGATCCGCAAAGTCATGCCATAACCCGAGCTCGGAGTAGTGGCCGTAGGCGTGCTGGAGCCGCTTGATCGCCGAGATGGCTTCGACACGCTCGGTCATCGCCTCGAGCCGATCGACGCGTTGCTGCAACACGGACAGGTCGGTGTCGGCACCGCGGACGATCGCACCCGCGATACACGCTGCGGCAATGGTCAGTCCCAACCTGGACATGCGAGGCTCCTTCGCCTACCGGCGAGCATGGTTGCTGAAGAACGCCCAGATCACTTCACTTGCGTTGAGATTCAGAGACGATACGCCATTCTCCGCCTGCGAGCGCGCATCGCTCACGGTCTCGGGCGGCCATCGATGGCCGCCTCCCGTGATCTCGTACCAGACGACATCGCCATGTGGGCGGCAGCTCGTATACGAGCGCTGCTCGACTGAGGTGCCGTCCTGCACGATCACGGGCAGCGTCCTGGACGCCACTGCCGGCGCACACCCGTTCAGCGTTCGCCACATCTCTTCCGTCGCCCTGCTGCCCTGGAGATGCTGGTCACCATCGAACGGCACTGAGGGATCTGCGCGCCCCTGAACGGCGACGACACCAACCGGCATGCGTGGACGACAGGAGGCCGCGGTGATCTTGGCAGCAGCGCCGATGACGGGCGCGATTGCCGCAAAGGTGTCGGCAGCTTCACAGGCGAGGCGATGAGTGAGTATCGCGCCGTTGGAAAGGCCAGTGGCGAAGACGCGCGACCGATCGATCGCATGCATCCTGGCGATGTCGGCTACCACCGCTTTCGCAAAGCCCACATCGTCCACGCCCTGCTTCTCCGCACTTGTCTCATCGCGGCCGTCGGCCCACGATCGTTCGAAGGCTTGCGGGTAGGCGACGATGAAGTGCTCGCGATCGGCGAGCGCATCGAGACCGGTGATTCGCTCCAGTTGTGCAGCAGTCTGTCCGCCACCATGGAACGCGAGCACCAGCGATCCGTTCGGCGCGGCCGGTACGTGAAGCAGGTAATCGCGCATGCGTCCCTGAAAGGCGAGCTCGAGACGCTGCGTAGAAGGTGGCGGCGCACCACCATCGCCACGTCCGCCTTGTGCCTGCACGAACGTCGCGGGCATCATCGTCGCAAGCACGGCCACGAAGAGCCGAAGAGCGATGCTCATTTCAGCGAGAACACTACACGATTAGTATTGCGACCACGCTTTTGTAAGTGCCGTGCACACTGAGCACACATCGAGGCGCGGTGTGGATCGAGCCAAGCTCTCGCGCGACAGGCAGTTGGAGGCCGTGGGCACGCGCGGCACAGTTTGCGCACCTGATTCACATCTTTGATCCCAACCTGAGGGTAGGGGCTTGATGTTTCTTCACTCGGCTGAGCGCCTGCTCCAGTTTCTCGTCGGCAAGTTCGTGACGCTGCTCCTGGCGTTCGGCTCCGCCTTTTCTCTCGCATCTCTTGTAAGTGCGCTATGCATCGCGATGGCATTCCTGCTATTGCGACGCGGGCCCAACAGACGGCAGGTCAGGTACCGCGTGATGGCCAGGGCGCTGTTTCCGCGCTGGTTGCGACGAGCCTCGTTCAGAGCCGACATCGGGTTCTTTCTTCTCAACGCCCTGTTCGCCGCGATGCTCCTTGGATGGGCAATCCTGTCGACGCAGTCCGTCAGTCAGTTCGTGAGCGGTACTTTGACCGACATGTTCGGTGTTCGTCCCGAAACAGGGCTGAACGCGCTCGCCAGCCAGTCGATCGTGACAGTGGTCCTGTTTCTGACCTACGAACTCGGGTACTGGTTCGACCACTATTTGAGTCACCGGATCCCGGTGCTGTGGGATTTCCACAAGGTCCACCACACGGCGGAAGTCCTCTCGCCGCTGACGAATTTTCGAATGCACCCCGTGGACAGCGTGGTGTTTGCCAACATCCTCGCCGTCTTCCTCGGTGCGGTCGGCGGGATCCTGAGCTACCTGCAGCTTGGTGATCCATTCGAGGTCGGCGGCACGAACCTGATCCTCGTCGCGTTCTATTTCGTCACCGTGCACCTTCAGCATTCACACGTGTGGATTGCGACGACCGGTGTCCTGGGACGCGTGATTCTCAGCCCCGCGCATCACCAAATCCACCATTCCGACAAGCCGATTCACTTCGACAAGAATTTCGGAAGCTGTCTGTCGATCTGGGACTGGGTGTTCGGGACTCTGCACATGCCGGAGCGCACGCGCGAGCGGTTGAACTTCGGCGTCGCGACACGAGAGCGCGACCATCACACCGTACTCGGCAGTCTGATCATGCCCTTCGTCCAAGCCGCCAGTCGCCTCCGCGTGCGGCCGCCTCAAATCGGAGATGCTCTAGGGCAGCGCGAACACGTGCAGTGACTCGTTATTGCCCTGACCGCCAGTCGCGGCCGTGACGGCGACGTATTGCTTCCCGTTCTTGCCCATGTAGGTGATCGGAATCGCGGTGACGTTGTGATCGAAACGCGTCGACCACAACTCCT
The DNA here is from genome assembly GCA_046765795.1 of Acidobacteriota bacterium. Taxonomy (GTDB): domain Bacteria; phylum Acidobacteriota; class Vicinamibacteria; order Vicinamibacterales; family UBA2999; genus Gp6-AA40. The sequence continues at coordinate 10,675 of JBKPRH010000392.1, forward strand.
TGCCAGTCCGCGAATCAAACGCGCGGAAGCGCTGATCACGCGTGGCGCCGATGAACACGAGTCCGCCTGCTGTCACCATTGGACCACCGTAGCCGGGTGAGCCGACGTTCTTCTTGCCTTCGGGCATCGCGTCGTTCACGCCGAGTGGCACACGCCACACAAACTCGCCGGTTGCCGCGTTCACCGCTATCAGGCTCGCCCACGGTGGACGGAAGCAGGGAAGTGTGCCGAGCGATCGGCCCTGTGCATCGCGCGCCTCGGCGCTCAGCGTCCCTCCGCTCTGATGCACGTACGGAAACTCGGTCCCCTTCGTCTTCTCGTTGTAGCGTGGGTTCGGCGCGATCCAGCCGGTCGAGGGCTCGTCTTTCGAGTTCACGAAGATGTATCCGAGCTCGGGATCAGTCGCAGTACCGCCCCAGTTCACGCCGCCAGTCATGCCTGGAAACGCGATCGACGGTGGTCCGCCGTTCGGCCGGTAGTTCCACGGCGTGTACGGGCCGTCGTTGCGGAACTGCACCGTGTCCCACAACGCGCGGCATGCCTCGGCGTGTGCGGGTGTGGTGTCTTCTGCAGTGACGAGATCGTTCCGCGTCATGCTGACGCGTGCGAGGGGGCCAGGTTTCTTCGGGATGGGCTGTGTCGCCGGATACCACTCGCCGGGCACATCGGCTTTTGCCTGCGGGCGTTCATCGACACCGTAGATCGGCATGCCGGTCTCGCGATTCAGAATGAACATGAAGGCCGACTTGCCGACCTGTGCGAGCGCGGGGATCGTCTTCCCGTCCTTCTTGATGTCGATGAGCCCGGGCGCGGGCGGGAGGTTGTAGTCCCAGATCTCGTGACGGATGTTCTGGAAGTGCCACCGGAGTTTCCCGGTGAGCGCGTCGAGCGCGACGGTCGAATTGCTGAACAGATTGTTGCCGGGGCGATCGCCCCCGTAGTAGTTCATGCCCGGACCGCTGACCGGCATGTAGACGATCCCGCGCTGCTCATCGACGGTCAGCGTGAACGACCAGACGTTGTTGCCGGTGCGATCCTTCCAGCTGTCGTTGGCCCACGTGTCGATCCCGACTTCGCCAGGCCGCGGGATGGTGTGAAAGTCCCACATCTTCTTGCCGGTGCGCGCGTCGTACGCATGCACATCGCCTTTCTCTCCTCGGCTCGTCGACAGATGCGGTCCGATGTGACGCTCGCCTGGCCCGAAGAAGTTCGAGCCCATGAGGATGACGTTTCGATAGAGCACGGGCACGCCCGCATACGGAATCTCGAGATCGAGGACACCGCCGTCCGCGAAGTCGCGGGCCAGCGCGCCCGTATCGGCGCGCAGCGCGATCAGCTTTCGCAGGCTCGTGAAGAAGATGCGCGCAGCCGCGTTGGAATCGCCCGGCCAGTAAGCGACGCCGCGGAACGACGCTAATCCTGCGGGCAGCTCGTAGCGCCAGATCTCTTTTCCGGTCTCGGGCTCGAGCGCGACAACGCGGTTACCCGACGGGAGATACATCACGCCGTTCACGACGATCGGTACGACCTGCTGAAACATTTCGAACGAGCTGGCCGGCTTGTCGATCGCGGGAACGGATCGACCCGGCTCGGGGCGGAGTCGATACGACCACGCCGGCACGAGGGTCGAGACGTTCGTCGTGGTGATCTGCGTCAAGCGCGAGTGGCGCGTGCCAGCGAGATCGCGGTTATAGGTTGGCCAGTCTGCATCGGCGATGCGCCGATCGTTGCGCGGCTGTGCGCCGACGAGCGCGACAACTGCGCCGAGGAGCCCGAACACTATCCCATTCACGATGACACCGCGTGTGATGCGCACGCCTCGACTCCTTTGCATCGCCTGCGTGAGGCCAGGGTTTCCCATCCAGGAGAATAATCCGTCAGCGCCCCCGCTCCGTTCATATAATCCCAACGGTTTGGCCTTCACGCCTGGTACGCGCATCGGGGTGTACGAAGTCGTCGCTCAGATCGGCGAAGGCGGCATGGGCGCGGTCTACCGTGCCACTGACACGAGCCTCGGCCGCCAGGTCGCGATCAAAGTGCTGCCGGACGCGTTCGCCGCCCACCCGGACCGCCTGGCCCGTTTCGAGCGAGAAGCGAAGACGCTGGCTTCGCTGAATCATCCACACATCGCTGCGATCTACGGGTTCGAGAAATCCGCTCACCAGCACGCGCTGGTCATGGAGCTCGTCGAGGGCGAGGACCTGTCGCAGCGGATCGCACGAGGGGCGATTCCCCTGGATGAAGCGTTGCCGATTGCCCGACAGATCGCTGAGGCGCTCGAAGGGGCGCACGAACACGGGATCATCCATCGTGATCTGAAGCCCGCGAACATCAAAGTACGCAGCGACGGTACCGTCAAGGTGCTCGACTTCGGCCTGGCGAAGGCGATCGAGCCTGCCGGGAGTTCGTCCGCGAGCGCATCGCTGTCGCCGACGATCACCACACCCGCGATGACGCAGGCAGGGATGATCCTGGGCACCGCGGCGTACATGAGTCCCGAACAGGCGCGCGGGATCGATGTCGACAAGCGCACGGACCTGTGGGCGTTCGGTGTCGTGTTGTGGGAGATGCTCACCGGCGTGCGTCTCTTTGAAGGCGCGACGGTCTCCGATGCGCTCGCAGCCGTGCTGAGAGCCGATCCTCCATGGGCCAGGCTGCCGGTCAACACGCCCGCAGGGATCTCACGGCTGTTGCGGCGGTGCCTGGAGAAGGATCGCAAGCGGCGTCTCGATTCCGCGGCGGTCGCACGACTGGAGATCGAAGAGGCGCTGACTGCAGCGCCAGCGATCGACGGAGTAGTCGTGCCGTCCGCTCAGGCGCCCTCGCGGAGGAACATCGCCGCGCCTTGGATTGTCTCCGCAGTGATGGGACTCCTCGCCGTCGCCGCGGTGCTCTACGGCCTCGGCATCGGCGGCCGCCGCGCTGGTCCGCCCGTGAATGCCGTGCCCGTCGTGGTCCTGATGGACACGTCCGCGCCGCGGGGTGTCTACGACCCGCGAACCCGGCAAAACAGCGGAACCAACGCCGACGACATCAGCGACGCTCTGGGGAGTTTGCCGCTTGCGCTTCACAAGGAGACCTTGGGCGCGACGTGGAACAGAGAGGAGCAGATCGTCAAACAGAATCCGGATCTGGTCATCATTCACCGCTCCGCCTTTACTCACGCGATGGTGCTCGAGTTCGAGCTTGGCTATGCCGCCGCGTCCGGACCGAGCGCCGTCCCACCCATCACCACTGGCCAGCCGCCGTCTACGGAGTTTCTCCGCGGTCACCTGTCATCCGCCGGCGTGGACAAGCTGGAAGCGTTCATCGGGTACGTCGGAGCAGCAAATCCCAGAACCCGGTTTCTCGTCTACTCGAGAGATTGGCCCGACGAGGCACGAGTCGCATGGGAACAGAACCTGGTTCGACGATTTCCCACGATGAGAGACCGCGTATCACCCATCCGTATCGAGATTCGAGATGGGACGGCCAGCTTCCGCGACCCGCAGACCATCGCGCAGATGATGCAGGCAGTGCAATCCCTGCTCGGTCTGAAGGCCACCGGTTCCAAGCCATAGCGCGCGCAGACAATTTCTAACAATTCCCGGTTCATCGGCGCCGTGGTATGTCGTATGGTATCGGCGCAGGAGACAGCCATGCCTCGATCTCTGACGTGCATCCTGATGGGCATCTCACTGTCGGCCACGGTTGTAGTGGGACAGAGCAGCAAGTGGTCCGTGCCGCGGACGCCGGACGGGCGTCCGGACTTTCAAGGTGTCTGGGCCAACAACGGCATGACGCCGATGGAGCGGCCGAAACAGTTCGGCATGCGCACCACGATGACCGACGCCGAGCTCGCCGATCTGAAGAAGAAGGCGGCAGCGATGATGGACGGCGGCGACGCGTTCTTTGCCGACGAGCTCATCACCGCTGCGCTCGATGGCAAGACGAAGTTCAGCTCCACTGATACGCAGGTCGGCAACTACGACCAGACATGGTTATCCGATCGCGTGTGGGATAACCGCACATCCCTGATCATCGATCCGCCCGACGGCCGAATTCCGGCGCCTGCGCCTGGGGCCGCCGAGCGCGCTCGCGCGCAGGCAGCCGTCGCGCAAACGAGAGGGCCGGCCGATCGCGCCAGCGACTTGTCACTGGGCACTCGCTGTGTCAGTTATGGCACGCCCAACATCCGCGCCGGCTATCAGAGCTACTTCGAGATCACCCAAGGGCCGAACGTCGTCGCACTGCGCAGCGAGATGATTCACGACGCGCGAATTTTTTCAACGGACAAGGTGTCGCACGTCTCTCCGGCGATCAAGCAATACCACGGAGACTCGTACGCCCGATGGGAGGGCGACACGTTCGTGGTGGACACCACCAACTACGTCGCCAACGCTGCGCGAGTCGGAGCGACCACCGACCGAATGCACACGATTGAGAAGTTCCGTCGCGTGTCGGCGGACACGCTCGAGTACTACGTGACGTTCGAGGACCCGACGCTGTGGTCGCGTCCGTGGACAATGATGATTCCGCTCAAGATGACTGGCGAGAAGATGTTCGAATACGCCTGCCACGAGGGGAACTACGGCCTCCCGGCCATTCTGCGTGGTGCACGCGAGCAGGAAAAAAACGCGACGCGCTGACTGCTGGTTCATGACCTAAGATACGGGCGCAATGGCTCGTCACCTCCGCATCGGACTGGCCATCGCGTTGCTAGGTCTCGCCCCGGCGGCACAGTCGCGAGATCCGTCGGCGCGCGAGTGGATTCAGCTGTTCAACGGGCGCGACCTCGCCGACTGGGTCATCAAATTCGCGAAGCACGACCTGGGCGAGAACGTGCGCAACACCTTCCGCGTCGAGGATGGGCTGCTGAAGGTCCGCTACGACCAGTGGCAGACGTTCAGTGGTGAGTTTGGCCACATCTTCTACAAGGACCCTTTCTCGTACTACCTCGTCGCGGCCGAGTACCGCTTCGTTGGCGAACAGGTCGCCGGCGCCCCGGGATGGGCCAATCGCAACAACGGCCTGATGCTCCACAGCCAGCATCCGCGAACGATGCTGAAGGATCAGGACTTTCCGATCTCGCTCGAAGTGCAGTTGCTCGGCGGGCTCGGCAGCGGGCCGCGGACGACGGCCAACCTCTGCACGCCGGGATCGCATGTCGTCTACCAAGGAAAGCTGCACACCGCGCATTGCACGAACTCGACGTCGAAGACCTATGACGGCGACCAGTGGGTGCGTGTAGAAATCCTCGTGCACGGCGATGAGCTTGTCCGTCACAGCATCGACGGACAGACCGTGCTCGAGTACTCGAAGCCGCAAATCGGCGGTGGCAACGTCAACCCCGTCGATCCGGCCGTCAAGGTGGACGGCACGGCGATGACTGCCGGCTACATCGCGCTGCAGGCGGAGACAGCACCGATCGATTTCCGCAAGGTGGAGTTGCTGAACCTCGAAGGATGCACTGACCCGAAGGCTTCCAACTACAAGTCGTACCTGGTCAAATCCAATCCCGCGATGTGCCGATGACGAAACCTCGGGTCGTGACGCATCTGTCGTGGGTCGTTCGCCTTGCGATTTGGTGGTTAGTGCTCGGGATTTCTGTCGCCACCCAAGGCGGCCCCACCGACCGACAGAAAGTCGACCCCGCCGCCGCGCTGCGCGGACGCAGTGTCTACGCCGCGCAGTGCATCAACTGCCACGGCAGCACTGCCAAGGGCGGGCCGAACGGGCCCGATCTGATTCGGTCCGTTGCCGTGCTTCGCGATCGGCTCGGTAGCCACCTCGTTCCAGCGATGCGTGCGGCGTCGGCCTCGCACCAGGCATCTCTCACCGACGGGCAGGTTGCCGACCTCTCGCATTTCCTGCGCGAACGCATCGAGGCCGTTACGCGGAACCGCACGCCGTCCGCGCCGATCGACGTGCTGACGGGCGATCCGGAGGCCGGACGCCGCTATTTCAATGGAGCCGGGCGCTGCAGCAGCTGCCATTCGCCCACTCGTGATTTCGCGGACCTTCGCTCGCGGACTCCGGATGCGTTGACGCTGCAGCAACGCATCCTATTCCCAACCCTGGTGCGCAGCACCAAGCGCGTCGAGGTCACGGTG
>JBKPRH010000393.1:0-8959 GCA_046765795.1 Acidobacteriota bacterium
GTGGTGTTCTGCGCGTTGTCCGGCGTCGTCTACATCTTCAACGACCTGGCGGATCGCGCCGCCGACCAGCGGCATCCACTCAAGCGGCTTCGCCCGATCGCCTCGGGACGATTGTCATCATCGACCGCTGCGATCGCCGCGACGATGCTGGGCGCCGTCTCGCTCGTCGCCGCCCTCCTGCTGTCACCGATGTTCGCCGTGCTGTCGGCGACCTACGTGGTGTTGCTCGTTCTGTACTCGGTCGTACTCAAACATCTCGTAATCATCGACGCCCTGACCATCGCTGCCGGCTTCGTGCTTCGCGCAGCGGCGGGCGCGGTGGCAGTATTCGTCCCAATCAGTCACTGGCTGCTCGTCTGCACCACCCTGCTCGCACTGTTCCTCGTCCTCAGCAAGCGCCGGCACGAGTTGACGCTCCTGGCCGACGGCGCCATGACGCACCGGCCGATCCTCGAGGAATACAGCCCGTATCTGCTCGACCAGATGATCGCCGTCGTCACGGCCTCCACCCTGGTCGCCTACAGCGTCTATTCGACCAGCGCTGAAACGGCCGAGCGGCTGAAGACGACGCGATTGGGCCTGACTATTCCGTTTGTGCTCTACGGCATCTTCCGGTATCTGTACTTGGTGCACCAGAAGCGCGCCGGAGGAAGTCCGGCAGACCTGCTGCTCACCGACCGGCCGTTGCTGGCCTGCGTCGGCCTGTGGGCTCTGTGCGTGGCGTTGATCCTGTATTCCCCGCTGGGCCGTTGAGAAATGCCGGTCACGATCGAATCGCCAGAACCCGTTCTCACGTCGCGGTCGTCTGACACCGCCCGGGTGGCCGTCGTCCGTACTCGTCCAGAGACGGTCGTCGAGGACTACGGACGGGTGATGGATCTCGCCGACTACCGTCGCACGCTCTCACGTGACACCGATACGCTGCTGAAGCTGAATCTGTCCTGGACGAAATACTTCCCGTCCTGCTCATCGCAACCGTGGCAGGTGGACGGCGTGCTGACGACGATGCTGCGCGATGGATTTCCGCGCCAGCGACTGATTCCCATCGAGAACAAGACTGTCGTCACGAGTCCTCGCGAAGGATGCCGGAATAACCGCTGGGAACCGGTGCTCGCTCGGCACGGCGTCACGTTCACGCCGCTTCCCGACGTGGAATGGCGTGTCTATCGCTTCAAGAGTCCGCTGCTCAAGTTGAACGAGATTTTTCCGGACGGCATCCAGATCCCGGCCATGTATCCGGGCCGCCAGATCCTGCATTTGCCGACCGTGAAAACTCACGGCCACGCGGTGATGACCGGCGCGGTGAAGAACTCGTTCGGCGGCCTGCTCAAAGAGGTTCGGCACTACGCGCACAAATACATGCACGAAGTGCTGGTCGATCTGCTGTATATGCAGCGTGAGCTCCACCCCGCGGTGTTCACCGTCATGGACGGCACGGTCGCGGGCGACGGCGCTGGACCGCGCACGATGATTCCGCGGGTCAAGAATCTGATCCTCGCCGCGTCGGACTCGGTGGCCATCGACGCCATCGCCGCGCGGCTGATGGGATTCGATCCGCTGTCGATTCCATTTTTGCGGATGGCTCACGAACGGGGACTTGGCATCGCTGATCCACGAAAGATCGAGTTGGTCGGTGACGACGTGTCGCACGAGAACTTCGGGTTCACGACGCGCAAGTCGCTGGTGATCTGGGGCGATCAGATGATTCGCAAAGGATTCCTTCGTCCGCTCGAACGAATCCTGCTGCATTCGCCGCTGATGGTCTGGGCGCCGATGGCGTCCAATGCGTACCACGACTTAATGTGGTATCCAACGGTCGGCCGGTCGCGTATTCGTGAGTTCAACCAGACAGAGTGGGGGAAGCTGTTTCAGAAGTACTGACCACAACGATGGCTGATCAGAATCCACAGCACCGCCGCCAACACTTCCATCGTGGACGTCGCGGCTCCGATCGACGCGGGAATGAACGACGAGGTCCCGGATCCGCGCCGGCGCAGTCGCCGTCGCCGGATCAGGCGCCGCGCGAGCATCGCGAGCACGTCGATGTCGAGCAGATCATGCGCGACATCCGTTCCCGCATCTCGCAGCGGCACGGCGTCGAGCTGACGACGCAGCAAATACAGGAGCTCGCGGCGCGTCGGCTGGAAGCCATCCTCGATCCCCGCACCGTCAAGCCGTCGCTGCTCGAACAGATTCGACGCAGCACCTCGACGCCGCTCGACACCACGTCGACACCGGAGCCGGCCTACACCTTCGAAGACACGACGATCTACGACTCTCATCGCGGAGCACTGCGGTTCATCCGGCAACTTCTGAATCCACTGCTCAAGCTGTTCTTCAATCCGAATCCGCTGATCTCTGCGCTTCACGCACAGGCGAAGTTGAATCAGGCGGCAGCTCTGCGCGAGGCCGAGCGCGAGCGGCGTCAGGCCGAGTGGAATGCGCTCCACTACGAGATCCTGCAGCGACTGGTCCTCGAAGTTTCGCGGACCAGTCTCGAGTCCCAGCAACTGTCCATGCGCATCGAGGCCTTGTCGGCGAAGGTCGACTTCGCCGAGCGTCGCGCGCGAAGCCTCGAAAGTACGCTGCATCAAGCGCGTCCGTCGCCACGGCACGAATCCGGTCCGCCCCCGGCGCAACTTCCTCAACCATCGCGCGACGTCGGCACGTCAGACAATGCACCCGCACCGAGCGCGCAGGAAGGTGTCGCTGGTGAGGGCGGCCGCCGCCGGCGACGTCGTCGTCGCGGCCGAAGGCCGCAGGGTTTTACGCCAGAAGGGGCTCCCATCAGCGCAGCGGCAGGAGCGGCGGCTGCTGATCCCCCCACGGCCGACAGCGGCGAGCCGCCGTACGTTGATGACGCGGACGAGGACGAAGGCGGCACCGAAGGCGATGAAGGCGAGGATCAAGCGTTCGACGCTGTGCCGCCATCATCGATCGAGACCACGCCTTTTGAACCCAGCGTTGAGTCACACGAGGCGGAGGCAACACCGCCAACGCCCGAATCGGCTGTCGATGAAACGCCTTCATATGCACCACCCGCTGAGGCGCCAACCGAGAGTCACGTTGAATCCGCTCCTGCAGAGGCGCCCGACCAGCCGTCGCCGCCGGAACGCTTAGGCGACTGACGAGCGATGAAGCTCGTAATCGTGGTGCAGCGCTATGGCGCCGACATCAACGGCGGCGCTGAGCTGCACGCACGTTACATCGCCGAACATCTCTCCGCTCACGCTGACGTTCGTGTACTGACCACGTGCGCACGCGACTACGTGACCTGGCGCAACGAATGGGCGCCAGGCGAGGAGCACGTCAACGGGATTCCCGTCGAGCGATTTGCCGTGGCTCGGGAACGCGACACCATCGACTTTCGCGACAGGTCCGAGCGGCTCTTTCACGATCGTCATTCGGTGCAGGATGAACTCGGTTGGCTCGAGAGCCAGGGACCAACCAGTCCGACGCTGATGAAGCGGTTGACACGCATCGCCGATGAGTGCGACTTCGTGCTCCTGTTCAGCATCCGCTACAACCCGGCGTTCCATGGGGCGCGGTTCGCCGCGCGTAAGGCGGTACTGGTTCCGACAGCCGAGCGCGAGTCGTCGCTGGGGCTGAGCATCTTTCCCCCGATCTTCAGAGGCGTGCGGGCGATCATGTACAACACCTTCGAAGAGCGGGCGCTCATCACGGCGCTGTCAGCCAACACACACGTGCCGGGTGTCGTCGTTGGTGTCGGATCGCAGATTCCGGATGCGGTCGATCCCGAACGCGCGCGGAATAAGTTCGGGCTGCACAACCCGTTCGTCATCTACGTCGGTCGCATCGACGCAAACAAGGGTTGCGCCGACCTGTTCAGGAATTTCATCGAGTACACCGACCGATCGAGCCGGCCGCTCGATCTCGTGCTGATCGGAACGCCGGTCCTCCCAATCCCCCAGCATCCGCGAATCAAACATCTCGGATTCGTCGCCGACCAGGATAAATTCGACGCGATCGCCGGCGCAGAAGTCCTGGTCATGCCGTCGCCTTACGAGAGCCTGTCGATGGTGGCACTCGAGGCATGGGCGCTAGGCCGGCCGGTCCTTGCCTCGGCGCGCAGCGACGTACTGGTCGGGCAGTGTGTGCGAAGCAATGCCGGGTTGTACTATGAGGATGCGCGCGAGTTCGCCGCCGCACTCGATCGAATCCTCTCCGATCCGGCGCTGGCGGCCACGCTCGGCCACAACGGCCGCGCGTTTTTTGCCCGGAACTACAGCTGGCCGGTCATCGAGCGCAAGTATCTGGATATGTTCGACGAGCTGAGACGGACGCCCGCGACGCACGCCATGGAACCGCTGCCCGGCTGGTTTGCCCGCCGCGCGCGAACCTGCCCGCCTGCGGCCGACGTCGTGACCGCGTTGCCGGTGGGTGCCATCGTTGAATCTGGCGTGTTGGAGCACCGGTGAAATTCGCCTTCATCACTCCACGCTATGGTGCGGATATCAATACGGGTGTCGAGCATGCGTGTCGGCTGATCGCCGAGCATGTCTGCGAGCGCCATGACGTGGACGTCCTGACTACGTGCGCGCGCGATCAGCGCACGTGGAAGAACGAGTACTCGGAAGGATCCGATCGCGTCAGGGGCGTGCTGGTTCGTCGCTTCGGCGTGAGTCAGGTCCCCGACCACATCGGCTTCGATGCGCTCTCGCAGCGCCTGCACACATCACCGCATTCGCGCGCCGAGGAGCTCGAGTGGGTGCGTCTGCACGGACCCTGGTCGCCAGGATTACTGGAGTACCTGAAACGCACCAACCGGTCCTATGACGTGCTTGTGTTCTTCGGATTGTGGCATCCGCTCACTGTGCATGGCATTGAGACCGCACCGGAGCGGACCGTGCTGTTTCCGTATCTGCAGCTGCAGCCGGCGCTCCGATACGGTATCTGGCCGGACCTGGCGCGATCGGTGCGCGGGCTCGGGTTCTTCTCGGAGGCCGAGCGTCGTTTGCTGCACTCGTATCTCGGTGTGCGCCATTCGTGCGAGGAGGTGGTCGGCATTGGCGTGGACCCACCTCCGCAGCAGGCCTATCCACGGCATCAGCAGGATCCCAACGACGCGATCACTGACGACGAGGATCAGGCTGTCGAGGACGAGGGCGAGATACCGGACTATCTCCACGGCCGCGGCATCCCATTCAAGCGTCGACATCGTCTCTACGGCCGGTTCGCCTTGTATGGCGGACGTGTCGAGTCAGACAACGGCTGCGAGGAGATGCTGGAGTACTTCGATACGTTCGCAGCCTCGGACAACGACGCCTCGCTCGTGCTGATGGGTGTCAAGATGATGAAGGTGCCCGAAGAGCCGTATGTGCGGCTCGCCGGCGTCATCCCCGATCGCGAGCGCATGACGGCGTACGAGGCCGCGGACGTGACGATTGCGCCGGCATCCGACGATCTGCTGGCGCAACCGCTGCTCGAGAGTCTTGCGGTCGGAACGCCCGTGCTCGCCTGTGCGCGGAATGCGGCGGCCGTTGAGCACTGCCGGCGTGCGGGCGCCGGTCTCTACTACGGCAATCGCGAGGAGTTTGTTGGTGCGTTGCGGCTACTCACCAGCAACGCGCAGCTGCGCGAGAAACTTGGCGGCAATGGCCGCGCCTACATTCGCAGCCATCATCGTTGGGAAGGTGTGCTCGGCCGGTTCGATCGGCTGATCTCGCGCGCGAGGCCGCGCTAATCGCGCGTCAACTCGGCGGCCGGAAACGGACGCGACCGCGACGCGGACGATGCCTCGTCGGCACTGGCTTTCTTTCGCCGCGTGCCGATCTCGTGCCTCTTGATCATCTCGTTCAGCGTCGTCGGTTTGATCCGCAGGAGCTCGGCCGCCTTCTTCTGGACGCCGCCTGCAGCTTCGAGCGTTGATTCGATCAAACGTCGCTCGACGTTGGTGATCACGTCCTTGAAGGAGATGCCCTCTGGCGGCACCACAAACTTCGGAATGTGGAATGCCGGAGTCGAGCGGACGTGCTCAGGAATCAGATCTGGCCCAATCCGCGAACCTGAGCCGAGGACCACGGCGCGTTCCATCACGTTCTCGAGTTCGCGCACGTTGCCTGGCCAGTCGTACTCCATCATCAGGTCGAGCGCCTCCGCACTGAGCTCCATGTCCCGCTTGTTGTTCTCTGCCCCGTACTTCTCGAGAAAGTGCTGCGAGAGATATGGGATGTCGTCCTTGCGCTCACGCAACGGCGGCAGAAAGATGCTGATGACGTGCAGCCGGTAGTACAAGTCCTCGCGGAATCGTCCTTCCTCGACCATCTGCCGCAGATCGCAGTTCGTGGCAGCGATGATACGCACGTCAACCTTGATGGTTTCCATGCCGCCGAGGCGCATGAACTCGCGCTCCTGCATCACACGCAGCAGCTTTGCCTGGGTATCGGATGGGATGTTGCCGATCTCGTCGAAGAAGATGCTGCCCTTGTCGGCGAGATCGCAGAGGCCCTTCTTCGGATAAATCGCCCCGGTAAACGCGCCCTTCACGTGCCCAAAGAGTGTGGATTCGAGCAGGTCGGGCGGAAGATTTCCCGAGTTGACGGTCACGAACGCCCGGTCAGCGCGCGGGGAGTTCGAATGGATCGCGCGCGCGACGAGTTCCTTGCCGGTTCCGCTTTCGCCGGTGATCAAAATCGTTGACCGGCTCGGCGCAGCCTGGATGATCAAGTCGAAGACCTGCTTCATCCGCGGACTGCGCCCGATAATGCCGGCGAAGCGCTGGTACTGCGCCTGCAGACTCTGGCGCAGGGCGGCGTTCTCCGCGAGCAACTGCCGGCGCTCGACGGCGTTGCGCACGACGACGAGCACCTCGTCGTTCTTGAAGGGCTTCGTAATGTAGTCGAACGCGCCTCGCTTCATCGCGGCAATGGCGGTCTCCACAGAGGCGAACGCTGTCACCATCAGCACGGGCAAATCGTCGTCGTGCTTTTTCAGCTCGTCGAGCAACGTGAGCCCATCCATGCCGGGCATCATCACGTCTACGACCACCGCATCGAACGGGAACGAGCGGGCAAACTCGAGCCCTTCTTCACCGCTTGACGCCAGACGCACGTGATAGCCCTCGCGCGTCAACAGCGCCTCGAGGATCTCACGCATGATTTCTTCGTCGTCTACGACCAGAATGGAACCGTTGCGACGCATGACACCAGACCTCACTGACTCTGACTGGCGAATACAGGCCGCTCGGCCTGCACGGCCGGGAATGACAAGATGAACTTCGTACCCTGTCCCACGATGCTTTCGCAGTCGATTCCGCCGTCGTGCTCACGCACGATGCCGTAGGTGATCGACAGGCCCAGGCCGGTGCCTTGCCCGATCGCTTTGGTCGTGAAGAACGGGTCGTAGATACGGGCCAAGTATTCGTTCGGAATACCTGAACCCGTGTCGGAAACTTCGGCAAACACCTTCCCTGCCTCGAACCGGGTACTGACCGACAACCAGCCACCCTTCGGCATCGCATCGCGAGCGTTCAAGAACAGATTCAGGAACACCTGCTGCAGCTTGTGCTCCTGACCGAGCATCATGGCCGGGACCTCGCCGAGATCACGACGGACGCGGATGCGATGCGTTTCGAACTGATGCTCGAGCAGGGCGAGAACATCGGTGACAACGATATTGACGTCAATCAACGACCGATCGGCGGATGCCGGACGAGACAGCGTCAGCAACCCATTGACGATCTTCGCCGCGCGGAAGGTCTGCCGCTCGATTTTCTCGAGCAGGCGGGTCCGTGGATCCTGCGGATCGGCGCCCTCGAGCAGCATCTGCGTGAAGCTCGAGATACCGGTCAATGGCGTATTGACCTCATGGGCAACACCGGCCGCAAGCAAACCGATGGACGCCATCTTTTCGGAGATCCTCAACTGCTCCTCGAGCTGAACTCGGGCAGTGATGTCTTCGACGATGACGATCGTACCTACTGGGGCCTCACTGGCTTCGTCCGCCTGGCGCAGCGGGATCACGGCTGCGTTCACGATCCGTGTGTCGTCAGCCTTGGATCCGCGAGCGTCGAGCGGGATCCGCGACAACATCGCGCCCGCGGGCGTATCACGACGAGCGGCACGAATCGCTTCGACGAACTGGGCGTCGAATACCTCCTCGAGGACACGGCCGTTCGCCTCGTCATGCGAGACACCATACAGTGACGCCAGCGCCGAGTTCCAACGCACCACCCGGTCATTCAAATCGACGACGAGCAGGCCATCGTCGAGCGACTCGAGAATGTTTTCGTTGAAGGCACGCATCCGATCAATCTCCAACGCTTTGACGTGGAGTTGTCGATAGAGACGCGCGTTCTCCAGCGCGGTCGCGATCTGTCCGGCGACTGCGGCGAGCAGGGCCATGTCTTCACTGCTCAGCGGCTCGCCGCTGCTCTTACGCCCCAAGGCCAGCACCGCGATCGTGCCATCCTTCGCGACGCACGGCACAAAGCAATAGAGGCCGGCGTCTCGCCAGAATTCGATCTCCTCGACGGCAAAACGTCCGACCGCTGTCGGGTCGTCGAGCGTGACGTTGTGCCCATCGACGAGACGCCTGCCAATCGCCGAACGCTTCGGGAGTGCCGGCGGGTGGCTATCGCCGAAGCCGGAGGCCCACATCGAACCGAAGTGCGGCGTCACCTCGTCTTCGAGCAGCAACGCCATGCGATCGACGAGCAGCGTTTCGACAACGCGTGAGACGAGACGCTCGGCGAGACGGTTCAAATCGAGGTCGCTGTTGAGATCGCGTGCGAAGCCAAGCAGCGCACGACGATAGTCGTAGCGATCGCGATAGAACGCGCGATCCAGGACGTTCTGCACGAAGGTCTTGACCGGCGGCGCCAGCAGCACCGCGACCAGCGTCGCCAGGAATGCCAACACCCATTGATTGGCGCCGTTACCTGTGAGGAAGACGCGCTCGACCGCCTCGAGCAGCACGGCATAGATCACGACCATCGCTG
>JBKPRH010000394.1:0-10141 GCA_046765795.1 Acidobacteriota bacterium
AGGTCGCGCAGGCACTCGTCATCGAGTCCGAGATCGCGGCCGATGCGAACGGCCCATTCAGCGAGCCGAGTCGAGTGCACGCCGGTGTTCAGATCCTTCAGGTCGAGGAGCTGATTCATCGCGCAGATCACCGACGTACGCACGGCAAGGAGCTGCGACTGCAGCTCCTTGACCTTGATGTTCTCCGGACTCCAGGACGGTGCGTTGAGCATGAAACTAACGCGAGCGGATGGCCGTGGGGGCATGCAGCCGGCCCTTTGCGACCTCCCACGAAATCCACACACCGTTACCTTCCGCATCGGCCGCTTGTGAGTTGCTGATCGAGCTCGAGCCTTCGGCGAGCAACGCGGCCGTGCCCGCAGCAAACGGTGTGCTGAACGATGTTCCCCACGCGGCTGCGTAGCTACCGAACGGATAGGTCGTCACGATGGCTTCACCCGGAGCCGCGATCCACGCCACGTTCGTCCCGTAGTTCGAGAAGCTCGATAGCACGTCCCAATCGGTTGTCGAGGCGACGCCGATCACCTTCGAGAAGGACGCCGGATAGACGTTGGTCTTTTTGCCGTCATTGCCGGTCGACGCCACCGTGATCGCGCCATTGCTCGTCACGTAATCGATCGCCTTCTCGAGCTCCTTCGACGGCTCGTCGAAGCTGAAGCTCATGTTGACCACTTTCGCACCCTGAGCCGACGCCTTGTAGAGCGCTCTCAGCACGTCGGACTTGTATCCGCTGCCGTCGGCATTGAACGCTTTGAGGGGAAGGATTTTTGCCTTCGGCGCTGCAAGGTGAATGATACCCGCGACCATCGTCCCATGACCGAAGGCTGAGTACTCCGGACCATCGAGAATCGCCATCGTCGACTGATCGAGGATGGCCATCGTCGACTGATTCACCCAGCCTGCGTTGCCGTCGAGGATGGACATCGTTGACTGGTTCACGTCGCTGCGTTCCGAGCCGCCGTCGCGGTTCCGCGTGAAGTCGTAGCCCGGCAGAATGACGCCGGCGAGAGCAGGGTGGTTCGGGTCCACACCGGTGTCGATGACGGCTACCGTCACGTTGCGTCCAGTCAGGCCGTAACGGTTGTGCGCCTCTTCGAGGCCGACGATCTCGAACGCCGGCTGGCGAACGTAGCCGCCGCGGACCGACGTGCCGTAGTAGCTCACCGGATCTTTGTCGAGCAGGGCCGGCGGTGCCTGGCTTCCGCTTCCGTCGCCGCCCTCCGTCCACACGGTGCGATCGTATTCAACGCCGACGACGCCAAGGACGCCACCGAGCAGCTTGAAGACGATCGACACGTCGAGCGAGTCGGGGACGGAGACGAGGAACAACTTTCCCAGAGAGCCATCGAGGCCATACAGGACTTTGCAGCCGAGAAGCTTGCACGCCGACTGCACGACCGTGAGACCACTGAGCAGGCCTCCGGTTCGCACGATGATCCGCTGTTCAGCGGATGCTTGCGCGGGCGCCATGCTCAGCAGGAGCACCGCAAGCAGCACTGTGGAAATCAGTCGGGAGAAGGGGAGGCGCTTCATCATCAAGACCTTTGCGAATCAGTGGACGAGGACTTCACCGAGCTAGACGGGGTGAACAACATATCGAGCGGCAGCGCGACGTCACCGCCCTCGAGTGCGAATAACAACGTGAGATCGCTTCGGCGATCGAACGTGCACTGGAACTCGCCGAACTCGTTGGTCGTAAACGCGCTGATTTCGGTATCACCCTGGACCAGGGACATCTCGATCGGACGTGGCAACTGATCGGGCCGGCTGCTGTCGGCAATCTGGCCCGCGAGCAGGAACCATCCGGCCTTCGACGCGGTCTCGATGTGCAGGTCGATGGCCATTGAATGCGCAGAAAACAGCACGTGCCGTGAGTACGCGCCGGTGGCGCGAACGCCCGCCGGCGATGCCTGCAGGCTGTCGAACACCAGCGTGGCCAGCATCGACGGCCCCCACGAGCGGTGTCGCGTCACCTGCCGGCCTTCGCGAATGTGCTGCTGGGCGAGATAGGTCTTCGCTACGCGAACCGCCTCGCGGGGGGGCTCGAAGCCTGCCTCAGTCTCAGCAAACGTCGCGAATCCCGACCAGGCGGCGAATGCCTCGCGGCACTCCCCACAGCCGGCGCGCAGATGCTGGTCCATCTCTGTCTTCATGTCCTCGCTGAGCAGTCCCCGCACCAGGTCAACCCACTGCGGCGATGAAAAGTGTTCGGTCATCGGAGAAACCACTGCTCATGAGAGAGGGGCCGGTAGCTGAGCTGGAAATAGAGGGGGCGCATAAAAAAAGTCAGGCGTGCGCAGATTTGCCCGTCAACACAAACGGGGCCCAGTAATACGGATGCGGATGCTCGCTGCGGACGTCGCGCATCGTGTCGCGCAGCGCATCCACGGGCGCGGAGCCATCGGCAATGCGTCGATACAACCGCGTCATCAACGCCGCGGTGCTTTCATCGTGGACGTTCCACAGGCTCAGAAGCAGCGTGTGCGCACCTGCACAGAACAGCCCGCGTGTAATGCCGAGCAGTTCGTCGCCAGCCGCAGCGACATTGGCGCCGGTGGCGCAGCCGCTCAGCGTGACGAGGTCCGCTCGCAGTCGCAGACGATACAGGTCGTAGACATTCAGATACGTGTCGCCAAGGCGAATGCCGGAGAACATCGGGTTCTCAGGACGGAAGTAGCCGTGCGACGCGATGTGGACGATGTGGCTGTGGCGACCGGCGGTGCGGAGCACGTGTTCTGTCGCATCGCGTCCGATGCAGAGCTGGGCATCGGGTAGCACTGCTGCGACCGCCTTCGCTTCGGCGTCGATGAGCGGCGCCTGATCGTCGGCGACACCAAGCACCAGCGCCCCCTTACCACCGCCGCCCGCCTGCTGCTGGCATCTCGCGTAGATGCTGGCGCTTGGCGCATACGACACCGCACAGAGATCCGTGACGTACTGCTCGCCATCGTACAGCGCATGGAACGGCACATAATGCAGCGCGCCATGCGGCACGATCACCAGTCGCCGACCGCGCAGCTGCGGCCACACTGGCGCCAACAACTCCTTGAAGATCTCATGCAGGTGCGCCTGCGTCGTCGTCAGCAATGCGCGTTCGAAGGTCTTGATGTAATCAGCCCCGAGCCGGAACTTCGAGAACTGGAACTGCAGCATCCGGACCTGCGAGGCGACGCGTGACATCAGCGAGACCGGCGCCATCTCGACCCGGTCGCGATCGACGAGGCACAGGATGATGCGGTCTTCGACAGTGAAGAATTCGACGAGCGCGGTATCGGCCGGAAGCACGGCGCGAATGTCTTCGAGCGAATACACCGACGGTGCGAGGAGATCCGACTGAGGTGCGCCGGTCAGCGTCAGCTCACGGACCGTTCGCGCCATCTCTTTCTCGCGCGAGCCGATCTCGCGTTGGAAGGCGGAGAGCTTGTCCTCGGAATTGTCACCGGGCCGCAGTTGTTCGAGCTCGACCAGGTGGTAGTACCAATTCAACTCTTCGCGGAGCTCGCGAATCGCATGGGCAAGCTGGCTCTCAGAGCCCTCTTCACGCGCGAGCGCATGCACTGGCTGGAACATCAAGTCGAACAACGTGCGCGACTTGGCTTGCTCGACCAGTGTGAAGGCCTCTTCGAATCCGCCAGTGCCGTCCTCGCCATCGAGGCACAACTGCACGAGCCGCTCATACACCTCGCCCTTGTTCTTGACGAAGGCGATCTTGAGTTCCTCGCCGTTCAGGCGGCTGCGCAGGGTTTCGAGCGCGTCGCGTGCGACTTGATACGATGCGAACGCGCCCGAGGAGTCGCCGACGCGGGTCAGCGCATGTCCGAGCAGCAGGTGCGCGTGATAGATGAGGATCGGGCTCTCGACGTTCGCGAGCGTCTGGATCGCCGCCTCGCAGCGCCGCTGTGCCTCCGAGGCATCGTCAAGGCGCAGGCCGATGCGGGCCAGCAGCAACAGGGAGAGAGCGGCCTTGCCCGAAAGACCAGATGCGTCGAACTGCTCGAGCGCAGCGAGGCCAAGGCGACGGGCCTCGAACAGACGGCCTTCGTCCACAAGCAAGATGGCCTGATACAGGTCGATGAGCGATGGCCACACTTGGTTGTGTTCGCGGACCATCCGCTCTCGCGCCTCGGCAAAGAGCTCGATGGCCTTGAAGACCTTGCCTTCCTGACCGTACGAGGTCGCGGCATTGGCCAACGCCTTCGCCGCTTCGTAGCCCATACCGAGATCGTTAAAACGGGTGTGAGCCTGCTCGGCCATCTCGCGCGCGTCGACGCTCAGATTCAGCTCGAGATAAATCTCCGAGAGATCGAGCAGCGAGAGTGCGGCGTGATAGCCGTCGCCGGTACGACGCGCCGTGCCGGCTGCTGTGTGGAGCAGCTCGATGGCGCGGCTGTATTCACCTCGCAGGTAGTAGAGCCAGGCGATGTTGTAATCGGCTTGGCCGACCGCCTGGTCGAGGCCACGGTCGGCCGCCAGTCGGCGGGCTTCCGTATACGCAGCTAATGCGTCGCGGAAGTTGTTCAGTGTCGTTAGCGTGACGGCCTTGTTGTGGATGGCCGACAGCACGCCGTCTGCGTCGCCGAGGTGCGCCAATGCCTGGTGTGCGCGCTCGTAGCAGGCCATCGCGTCGGCGAAGCGATCCTGCCGGTGCAGCAGGTTGCCGATCATGACGTCGAGTCGCGCAATGCGAACCGCGTCACCCTGGGCTTCGAACAACGTCCGAGCGCGTTCGGCCGAGGCCAGAGCCTCGTCATATCGGCCAATCAGCAACAGTGGCTGAAGCGACGCGCTCAATGTGCGGGCGAGCTCGGCGTGATCCCCGAGCTGCTCGAACGCCGCAATCGCTTTGATGTGATGCTCGACCGAGAGCTGGTTGTTGCCGCCCACTGAGAGCGCGTTCGCCTGCGCGCGTGTGCTCAGCGCGAACAGATGGGCGGCGCCGATCTCGTCCGCGATCGCCGCCGCCTCCTGGGCACACGTCAGCGCGCGATGGAAGTCCACGCGCAGCAGCTCTCGCGACTGCTCGATCAGGCTCTGCGCCTGTGCCTTGTCGCGGGCGCTGGTCCGCTTCGCCGAAGGCGGGGCAACGGCTACCGGCACAGACCGATCCCCTCGAGAGCTGACCGCAAGCGGTCGAGACAACGGCTGCGGAGGAAGCCGATCGATCCCGTCGCGACGCCAAGCGCTGACGCGACGTCTTTGTACGGACGCGCGGGCGTTTCGAAGAACAGCATCTGCACCATGCGCTGGCAGCGATCCGACAACCCAGCGACGGCCTCACGTAGTGCTTGTGTCTGCTGCACGTCGAGAATCAGCGCGTCAGGCATGTCGGCCTCAGGCGCCGGAGCGTTCTCCGTATACGTGCCTTCATCAGGCACGTATCGATCGTGGCGGCGTCGCCACTTCGACACTTTGTGCAGCGTCGTCTGGATCAACCAGGCCGGCAGGGCCTGTGGATCGCGCAGACGTGGAAGCTCCGCGACGAGATCGAGGCACACGGCCTGGAAGATGTCGGCGGCTTCGTCGCGATTGAGCCCCTGCTTGAGCGGAATCGAGAAGATCAACCGGTTATAGCGGTCGATCAACTCGCTCCATGCCTGCTCATCGCCTGACAGACATGCCGCCACCAGCTCGCGGTCGTTGCGAGGGCCGGGTCGCGCGTCGAGAGCCTTGGCCAGCATGCTCATCGACGTTGCCCCGCCAGTTGCGGCGTGAAATAGAGCTGGTCCGCGTTCCACAGCGTGTAGTGATCCAGCACCGCCGGCTGAAAGTTCGCGAGGTCGCCGCGTGCGACGACGAGGATGTGTGGTGCGGCGAGGAAAATGAACGGCAGTTGTTCGGCGACGATCGCCTGCACGCGGTCGTACATCGCCTTCCGCTTACCGGCGTCGAGCGTCGAGAGCTGCTGCTGCATCAATCGATCGATCTCGGCCTCCCACGGCGTGGCCGGCGTCTTCTGCCCCAAACGCCACATGTGATTGGCACCGCGCGACAGCCAGACCTGCATCTCGGCGTTTGGATCGGCGTCGCCACCGCCAAGGCCCTGAATCGATGCCTCGTAGTCAAAGGTCTCGACGACGCGTTCGACGAGCGCGCGGAACTCGAGTGGCACCACGCGGACATCCATGCCGAGCTCTTTCAGGTCGGCTTGAATCAGTGTGGCCATCGCGGTCCGCTGGGCGCTGGTGGCACTGGTGACGATCGTGAACTCGACACGCTGACCTTGTTTGTCTACGAGCGATCCATCAGGTCGCCAGGCGAAGCCGGAGGCTTTCAGTAGCTCGCGCGCCTGTGCGACCGACCGCGCCGGTCGTGGGATTGAGTTGTTGATCCAGAGGCGATTACCCGGGCTGACGTTGCCCCAGAGCGGAACCGCCCGGCCCTTGAAGACCAGACGCGTGATGCCCTGGCGATCGATCGCCAGCGACACCGCTCGACGGAAGGTGACGTCACCGAACCAGCGCTGCTTTGCGGCGATCTGCGGAAGGTTCTTGCCGGTCAGGTCGTTCTGGTTGAAGACCAGGAAGTTGTATTCGAGCGCAGGGCCGAGATCTTTCAGCTGATAACGCTTCGCGGCCTGGTCGCGCGACAGCAGTGAGAAATTGTCGGCGGTGGTACGCCCAAGCAGATCGCTGTCGCCGCTCTGGAACCGAATGACTTGTGCGTCCTCGTTGCCGGCAAACACGAAGACGATCTCATCGAGATAGGGAAGCCGGCGCTTCGACGAGTCGACCTTCCAGTAGTACGGATTGCGCTCGAGAACGAGTTCCTGACCGGCAACGTAGTGCTTGAGCCGATACGGTCCGAGTCCCGCGATGGCAGCCGGGGCCGTCGTGGTTGTCCACGCGTCTGCGAGTGAGCCTTGCGCATACGCACGCTCGAGCAGATGGCGCGGCAGAATCGCGATGCTGTCGAACAGCCGCTCAGCCGCGGCATACGGCTCGGCGAGCGTCAGTCGAACCGTGTAAGCATCGACCTTCGTCACCACAATCGGCTTGCCGGAGACGACCAGCAGGTCGCGATGCGGCGCGCCGACCGCCGGATCCATCAGCACCTTGAACGTAAACACCACATCGTCGGCGTCGAACGCGTGCCCATCCGAGAAACGCAGGCCGCGGCGCAATGACAGCGTGTAGCTCAAGCCATCAGCCGATCGCTTCCAGGATTTGGCGAGTGCAGTCTCCGTGCCCTGCGTGAGGCGATTGATATGAATGAGATCGCCCGACATGCGGCCGATGACGTCTTTTGATGGCGCATCGACGGCCGCGATGGGGTTGAGCGTTCGAGGCTCGGCGCGGAGGGCGACGACCAGTCGTCCGCCGTAATGCCCGGCATCGGACGTCGCGAGCACGTCCTCACCCGCAGCGCGCCCGGCCGGCGGTGGCGCAGCGGCTGCGGAATGTGCGCCGAGCGCAAGCAGCAACACGACAGACGCCGCTATCACTCGAGCGCGCTCGTGGACGAGCGCAGTGAGCGCGTGATACGCCAGTGCAACCGTGGCCAACGCAACAGCCGGCGCGAGCATCCACCAGTACGACGTCAGCACGTGATACTGCTGCAGCATGCCGAGCATGCTGCCCCAGCTCGCGTTCGGTTCGCCGATCCCGAGGCCGAGAAACGAAAGAGCCACTTCGGCCAGCAGATACTGCGGAATCAAGACACTGGCCTGTGTCAGCACGATGCTGTAGGTGTGGGGCAGGATGTGGCGCCAGAGCAAGTATGAAGACGAGGCGCCGAAGCCCTCTGCGGCCCGAACATACGTGCGTTCGCGTGCGCTGAGGACGATCCCGCGAATCATCCGGGCGGGCCGGGCCCAACCGACCACGCCAAGGACCGCGACGAGCATCAGGAACGTCGCGCGTGTGTCGATGTGCAGCGGAAGCGCGGCGCGTACCGCAAACAGCAGGTAAATCCACGGCAGCGCCATGAAGACGTCTGCCGTTCGCATCACGATGCGATCGAGGAATCCTCCGAAGAAGCCTGCGAGCGTACCGAGCGTCATCCCGACAACCAGCGCGCACAGCGTCGCCAGCAGGCCTGCCGCAATCGAGACGCGACCGCCGTGAAGTACGCGCGAGAAGACGTCGCGCCCGAAACCGTCGGTGCCCAGAAGTGAGAGGCGACCCGGTGCATCGACGCTGAGCAATCGGCCATTGGCCAGCAGCTGGACCGGATAGCGGTGCGCGGTATCATCGATGTAGGCTGCTGGATCGTTCGGATCAGGCACTTGCGCGTACACGAAGGGCGCCTGCAACTCGCCGCTCGTGTCCATCACATGCAATGCGGTCGGCGGCGCATAAGGCGACGACCGATCCTGGCTGGTCGGATCGTACGGGGCCACGAACCCCGCCAACCCAACGACCACATGAAGGGCGATCAGCGAACCGAGGATCAGGCGCATTCGAGTCATCCGCGGATCCTCGGGTCCGCCGCATACAGCGCCAGATCGGCGACCAGATTGCCAGCGACAAGAAACACAGTGGCGAGCATCGTCGCGCCGAGCACGACGTGGACGTCTCGCGATAGGAGCGCGTCAACGAGCAGCGGGCCCAGCCCCGGCCAGCTCATAACGACCTCGATTAAGAGCGACGCACTGAGCAGGGATGCGATCGAGAGGCCTGCGAGCGAGATCAATGGATTGGCAGCAATTGTCAGGACATAGCGCAGGTTCAGACGCCAGCCGCGGATACCGTGGCCGCGCGCAGCGCGCACCGCGGGTGACTGACGTGCGTCGATCGCGCTCGCACGCACATGACGCAGGATCGCCGGCAGTGTGCTCAGGACGACCGCGCACAGCGGCAGCACGGCGTGCATGGCAAGGTCGCCGATTCGACCGGCCGACTCACCGTCAGCCGCACCGGGCGAGAACATGCCGCCGGCGGGGAAAAGTCCGCTCTTCAACGCGACGAGCAGCATCAGGAGTCCGATCAGAAGATCGGGCAGCGCGAGAAGCGCCGATGTCGCACCGCTGCACAGGCGATCGACGACGCGACCGCGGACGCGCGCCGTCCACAGACCGAGTGGCAGTGCGATGAGCCATGTGATGAACAGCGCTGGGACCGTGAGTACCAGCGTGTTGCGCGCGCGCTCCCAGAGCAGCGGTACGACTGGTGCGCCGTGCGCGAGCGAGAGGCCGAAATCCCCGCGCACCACGGCCGACAGCCACTCTGTGTAGCGAACTGGAGCCGAGGCGGTCAGCCCATGCTCCTGTCGCAGCGTCTCGACCGTGTGTGTACCGACCGTCGCGTCGAGCTTGAGGTCGTCGAAGAACTCGCCTGGCGCGAGCTCCAACATCGCGAAGGTCAGCGCCGACACACCGAGCGTGATCAATGCGCCGTAGACGAGACGCCGGAGAACAAATCGCAGGGCGCTCATGCGACGGCCTGCTCCGAGTCCTCCTGGATGAGGAGCTCTGCGGGCTGGTCCAGCACCGTTTCCGGGACGAACCGCCGGACCATGGTCCCTTGCTCGACGATCGCACCGCTGCGCATCACCGCGATCTCCGGCGCGAACTCGGCGAGGAACTCGAGGTCGTGCGAGATGCAGAGCAACGCCAGGCCCTGCTCGCGCTGCAGCGTCATCAGCAATGTCGTGATGAGCCAGCGGGTCTCGAGATCAAGCCCTGAAAACGCCTCGTCGAGAATCAGCAGGCGCGGCCGGACCGCGAGGGCGCGAGCGATGGCGAGCCGTTGGCGCTCCCCGCCACTGAACTCACCGGCACGTGACTCGAGTCGGTCCGCAGGCAAGCCGACCTGCGACAGGAGCTCGATCGCCCGGTGGCGCTGTTCGTGCGGCGTCCCGTCGCGTTGGATGACCATCGGTTCGGTCACGATGTCGAGCGCCGTGAAGCGAGGATTCAGGGCTGCTGCCGAATCCTGGAAGATCAACTGCACCTGATTGCGATAGGGCAGCAGCGCCCGGCCACCCAGCGACGTGATGTCGTGCCCGTCGATGAGTACCTTGCCGGCGTCGAGCGATTCCATGCCGGCGAGGCATCGCGCGACCGTGGATTTGCCGCAACCGGACGGTCCAACCAGACCCAGCGTGGTGCCGCGCTCGATCCGCAGCTCGAGGCCGCGGAGCGCTTCGACCTCGTACCGCGACCGCGAGAAGAGTCGGCGCTGGCGATACGACTTCGTGGCGC
>JBKPRH010000395.1:0-7123 GCA_046765795.1 Acidobacteriota bacterium
GATGTAGTGTCCGGCGTTAGCCGGACGGTCTCTTACACAGACGCTGCAGTGTTCCCGGTGGTTGCCCCGACAGCGACCATCAGAAAAACATCAGACGGTCATTTTCTTATGATTTCTGAAGAATCAGGCGTTTGCCCGGACCATCGACGGTGACGCGATCGAACAAGTGCAGCGGCAGCAGGCCGTCAACCTCAACCGGCTCGGAGCGGTCGCGCTCCGCGACCACAGCCGGAACATCACGAAGCGTCAGGCTCCCCACGTACAGCTCGCGCACCGTCGCCATCCGCACATCCGTGTGTCCCGACATCGTCGTGAGCGTGGCGAGCGACGGCCGAGGCGTGACAGGCAGCGCAGTCTGAGGGGCAAACAACAGCAGCGATGCGGCGCCGCTATCCGGCACGAGTCGCAACAGCACGTGCCGCTGAGGGAGGGCAATCAGGAAACGATCGCCACTCACCTGCAACGGTACTGAACTGCCGATTGCGTCCGCTGCATCGTGTGGGGACCACACGACGCGACGCTGACGGAAGTCGATCGTGTAGCGAAGCGACCCGAGCGCATCCTGCCCGATGACACCATCGATCGTGCCGCCGCCGGACAGTTCATCGAGTTCGATCACCGACGCGAGAAGAGCCGAGACAGTCACTGGCCCGACTTGCAGCGAGTTCACCTGCACGACCAGCGTCTCGCGGCTCCCCGCCACCGAGCCCATCGCCGCTTTGGCGACAACCGGTGCTCCGATCGCCTCAGCTGTTCTCGCCGACACGGCGGTGTGCGTTGATCCCGTGTCGAGCAGGAATCGAAACGTTCCTCGGCCGTTCAGTCGTACCGCCAGCACGATCTCGCGATGTCCTGGCTCGAATGACGTGACATCTGCCCGTTCGCTGACCGCCGCATGCGGCGCCGACGCGAACGCGACCAATCCGAGCGTGAGAAACCCTAGTGGCCGCATAAATCCCCCGTGCGAAGACGGTTTCAGGGTGCGCGGCCGGCCTATGCAATGTCCTGATGAATCCCTGATGAAACTGTGCGGGTTCGGTGAGATGATTCGCGCGTAACACTCCTATGGTCCTACTGCGAATCGTACTGGCAGGAGGTGTGAGCTTCGCGTTTGCGTATCTGACAGGCCTTCCTTGGCGCTTTGTATGGGCTTGGGGGGCGGTTGGCGCTGGCGTGGCCGCCGGAGCTGAGGCGATTCATGCAAACGCACGGCGGCTCTCGCGTGAAGCCGCAGAACGCACTCTGCTTGCTCTGCGTTCAGACATCGAATCGATATTCGGCGCGCTGCTTTTGACGGCGACCGAGGTGCCGGCTGGATCCGAGGGCGTCAAGGGCATCTTTGGTGTAGATGTCGTCGAAGTACTGCGGGGTGGCTTCAAGCGACTTCGTCGCTTACCGGGCGATTTGGCGGCGATTCGACACGTGAAGGGTCGATCGGTTTGGCATGTCGTCGGTGCGATGTTTCTTGGCATGGCGGTCTGTACTTTCGGATGGGCGGTGGTGGCCGGATGGAAGCAGGGGCGCGATACGATCCGCGAGTTCACGATCGTCGGCCGCCAAGTTCTTCGCGTCACAGTACCGTCCGGCCCGCGCTCGGGGCACACAATCCCTATTCGATATCTGCTCACAGATGTGGACCGGCGGCCTCTGTTGCGAGAGCCGCCCGCTCGACTCGACGTCAGGGGTGCCGACTACGGCACCCAACCGCGTCAAGGCGTGGGAGATACCTACCCCGAATGGACTTGGGAGTTGCGGGCGGCTGAGGCAGGAGAATACCGGGTGAATCTTTCGTTCGAAGGGTTGCGATTCGATGGTGCGACTGTGCGGGGGGCCGAAATCCCGCCTGGCCGGTCGATTGACCGCCTCGATCAGTTCGTGCGAGTTATGACGGACGGGGCAAGTCTGACAGTGGTGATGTTGACACCACTTGGGCTAACCCTTTGGCAGCAAAACGTTGCGATGGCGGTAGGGTGCACGCTCGCAGCGCTTGCCGCTTTGAGTCAGATCGTCGGCCGCGGTCTCTTCACAGGAACGAGTCAGGCAGGAAGCAGTTGATCGTTATGTTCGCAATTTGGCTGGAGGCGACATGACACTCCATCACGTCGCTCGCGTCATCGTGACGGTCGCGTTGGTTGTCGCGGCGCTGCAGTCCGCGCAGGGCCAGGCCA
Organism: Acidobacteriota bacterium; assembly: GCA_046765795.1. Taxonomy (GTDB): domain Bacteria; phylum Acidobacteriota; class Vicinamibacteria; order Vicinamibacterales; family UBA2999; genus Gp6-AA40. Next base: position 2,169 of record JBKPRH010000395.1, read on the forward strand.
ATCCCGATCCGAAGATGCCGCCAAAGCCATATCCGCCGGCGCCGCGGCTGGCCGATGGCACGCCGAACCTCGGGCCCATCGAGCCGAACAAAGGGTATTGGCACCTCAAGCAGGTCCAGGACTACAAGCAGGTCCTGATGCACCCGAAAGAGATTCCGTATCAGCCGTGGGCCAAAGCGATCGCGACGCAGCGTCGCGTCGAGCTGTCGAAGTACGACCCGCAGGGTTACTGCATGCCGCCGTCAGGGCCGCGTCTGATGACGACGCCGTTCCCGATGGAAATCCTGCAGATGCCGGAGCAGAAACGCATCGTGATGATTTACGAAGGCGGGACGCATATCTGGCGAATCATTTACATGGATGGGCGGAAGCATCCTGAGCCTGACGTGATGAACCCCTCATGGCTTGGCCATTCGGTCGGCCACTGGGAGAAGGACACGCTCGTCGTGGATGTCGTCGGATACAACGAAGGCAGCTGGATCGACATGGTCGGCGATCCGCACACCGACAAGCTGCACCTCATCGAGCGCTTCACACGGAAGGACCTCTACACGCTGCGCTACGAAGCGACGATAGATGATCCCGGGGCCTACACCGAACCATGGACTATCGGCTTCGACATCATCTGGGACGACAAGGGCGAGATCCAGGAATACATCTGCCAGGAAAACAGTCCCTGGATGCGCAAGCTCTTTGCCGAATGGGAGCGCACAAAGCGTTAGCCGCAGCGTGTGTCGCCATCCTCGTCGCCTCGTGCGCAACGCTCGGACCGCTCGCACAGATCGTCCAGCCGCCGACGTTCCGGCAGGCCGAGAATCAACCGGCTGAAATTCGGCTGATCGCGCCATCGGTGCGTCAGCCCACCGGCGGCGCGGGCGTGCGCATCTGGCTCGAAGTGACGAACCCGAACGCGTTCGGCTTCACGTTGAGGACGCTGGCCGCCACGCTGTCGATCGAAGGCACACGCGCCGCGACCGGCGACTTCCCGCTCGGCCTGCCGCTTAGCGCGCGGCAACAATCGGTCGTCCCCCTTGACCTCTCGATCAACTTTGCCGACGCGCCTGGCCTCGCCTCAGCGGTACGACAACTCGCGACGCGCGGCGCCATCGCATATCAGCTCGATGGCACTGCGGGAATCGAGGCCGGCCGGCTGGGCACACCAACGTTTGGACCAATGCGCCTGACGAGTGGTGAATTGCGTGTGATTCGCTGAACGGCTGGTCCGAAAGGACCGGCCCTACAGCGCTCAGCGGAGTGCTTTCGGATCGCCGTAGACGACGCGGCCTCCAAGGATCGTGAGCTCGGAGTGCACGCGACGAATTGATTCGTCTGGGACCGCTTTCGGATCGAATACGTCCGCATTCAGCACGGCGAGGTCAGCGAGTCTCCCCACTTCGATTGTGCCGAGCGTGCCTTCTTCGCGAGAGAACCAGCCGTTCGCGCCGGTGTAGAGCCACACCGCTTCCTGCCGTGTGATCTGCTGGCCGTCGTTGATCACCTCGCCGCGCACGTTGCGACCAGTCACCATGTAATACACGTGCAACCACGGATTGATCGGTGAGGCCTGCGCGCCGTCCATGCCGGCACCGACGTGGATGCCGCTATCGAGCAGCAGACGATACGGTGGTCCGGCGAGACCTTTCGTTCCACTCAACACCCGCCATCCGTGTGCGCGGACGCCCACGCCGAGCGTCTTCATGCGCGCGATCGTCGCCGGCGTGATCGTGTTCACGTGGTCGATCGTCCAGCGCAGATTGGTCAAGGGGAACTCTTTGTGCACGCGCTCCCAGACGTCGGCGCGCGCCACATGATTCGCCTCGTCGAAGCTGTGCTCCATCATCTGCCAGCCGCGCTGTGCGATGAGCCGAGTGGACTGGTAGTACTCCTCGCCGAGCGGCACCGCGCCTTCGAGCGGCCAATCGACGATGTGCTCGCCAACGCCTGTGGTCTTCACAAGATCGTCGCCGAGATCGGGCAACTGGCTGTCGAGGACGTCGCGCAACTCGGGATTGCCAGGCTTCTTGTCGACCCGCGGGCCAGCGTTGAAGTAGAGCCGCAGACGCAGCGTGAGTGCGCCTTCCTTCTTCAACTCCAGCATCGGCCGGTGATCGGTGGTGCCGAAGTACTGCGCCGGCCCACGCTCCTGCGAGCCCAGCACCGAATGCACGGTGGTCAGCCCCACGCTGTTGAAGTATCCGAACACCTGACGCATCGTGCGTTTCGTGTCGGTGAGCGTCCAGTTGGCGCGCAACGCGTCGAGTGCGTCCCATGACGGACCGTTCTGCTCGATCACGCCGGTGTCGGAGACCTTGATGCCGCGGCTCTCGAAGAACGTCTTGCCCAATGAGTTCGTGGCGGCGGGACCGTTGAACGCCACGTGGATGTAGACCGGGTGTCGAGGTGCGGCCGCGTCGAGCTCGGCAAGTGTCGGCATCCGGTTCTCGGCGAACTGCCGTGGCTGCAGGCCACCGATCGCGGTGATGAACGCGCCGTCAGGCACGCTCTTCGCTCGCTCTCGGATCACGTTCTGCACTTCCGCGATCGAGAACGCGGTTTCGATCGTGCGTGTCTCGTAGCCGGGACGGCTGCCGACCAACTGCACGTGAAAGTGGTTGTCGATCATCCCGGGGATGACCGTGTGACCGCGCAGATCGATCGTGTCGGTGCAACCGCCAGACGCGTTCGCGGCATCACCGATTTCGACGAAGCGGCCGTTTGCGATGCGCACCTTCGACACGACGGTGCGCTTCGCATCCATCGTGTGAATCTTGCCGTTGGTCAGGAGAAGGAGGCGGCCGGCGGAACAGGGCTGAGCCGACACAATGGCGGGGAAAAGTGGAAGAAGTAGAAAAATGGAAAGGTGGAAAAGTCGCCGGGCTACTTTTCTACTTACTTTTCCACTTTTCAACTTCTTCCACTTTTCCACTTCCGTCTACCACCTTTTATCGATCGGTTTGTCGGGGTCCGCGGTGATGTTGAGCATCGCGCAGTGGTGGTAGTTGTGACCACCATCAACGGCGATGCCAGGGTGCTCGGCCATGAATTCGATCACCTGCAGGACACAATTCGGACAGGTGATGTTTGGGATCGGAATCATCGTGTCGAAGGCCTGTGGCGCCGCAGGCTTCTCGGTGTGCGCGAAGATCCCGTCGAGCAGAACAGGCGCGACTGGCGGATTCTGAATCACCGCCGACTGCGAGCGCGGTCCGTTCGCCGTCTGCACCACCGTCACCTCTGGATCCTTCGGCAATTGCGCCATCGTTCTCGCGAGCGCCACGCGATAGTGCCCTGGGTGATAGATCGACTCCTGAACGAGGAGCGGCAGATCAGTGCCACCCTTCACATTGGTGACAGCGCCGCTCGGGACGCCTGGATTGGCCGGCGTTCCGCGGCCAGGATTGGCTGACACGCCACCGCACGGGCCGATCTTCTGTGGATCGCCAAGGCGGTTCTGGATCAACGACGCGGCGGGCTGGATGAGCACGAAGTGCGCATCGGCCCCGGTCGACAGGCTGGCTGCCACGATCACACCCCACAGGATTCTGCTTTTCATACGGCTCCTTGATCGCGCTCAACCCCGCAGCGTGGGGGTTAATTCCCGCCTCGTAGCCTCTGGGCTTTGGGCGTCCAGCTACAGTCTACGTTCAGTGGTCTGTTGCGACGGCGGCTTGCTGACCAAAGCGAGTCCGGCAGGACCTTGATCGCCACGCTGCGCTTCAGGTTCGTGTCCGTTGCCCGGTACACTTCACCCATGCCTCCGGCACCGATGGGAGCGGTAACTCGTAGGGACCGATGCGTGTGCCGGAGGACAACGCCATCCGCGCGCATTTTATGACACCCAAAGGCATGTTGTTCGACTATGGCGGCACGCTGGTCGAGGAAGTGAGCGTCGATCTGCGTGCCGGCAATGAATGGATGTTGTCGCAGGCGTCGTATCGGCCCGCGCACATCACGCTCGATCAGGTCATGGAACGGGCGACTCGCGTGTCCCGGGAGGTGTCGGCGCGGCGCGACGAGGTGCACCTCGAGACCGCGTGGCCGAAGCTGACCCGATTGATTCACGACTACCTCGGAATTCGTTTCGACACGCCATTGATGGACCTGGAGCTGGGATTCTGGAAAGCCTCCGTGCAGACACGTGAGATGCCCGGCGCCAGAGAAGCGCTCGAACAGTTTCACCGCTGGGGATCACGGCTCGCGGTCGTGAGCAACACGAGTTTCGGCGAACCGGTGATTCGCTACGAACTCGCCAAGTACGGACTCACCGAGCACCTGGCATTCGTGCTGGTGTCGTCGGACTATTCAGTCCGGAAACCGAACGTGTTGCTCTACGAGACCGCAGCGGCGCGATTGAACGTCAGCGCCGACGACATCTGGTTCGTCGGCGATCGGCTTGATACAGATGTGGCCGGTGCGAGAGCCGCAGGCATGACGGCCGTCTGGTTCAATCCGAACGGCCGAACGGATCCGTCCCGCGACGCCAATGCGTCGCGCGACGTCGATCTTGCGGTGTCAGGCTGGGCCGAACTGGTCGGCCGTATCGGCGATTCCGATGCGGTCAACGGGGCGCCCGAGCAGTCGTATTAGCATAAGGCCGGCCGGACTACGGCCGGGGCCGGCCGGACTACGGCCGGGGCCGGTTGAACGACGACCGGACGAAAGGTGATCACGTTGAGACTGACGAGCATTCTGTGCGGCATTGTCTGCGTTATTGCGGTCTGTTCCATCTCAGTCAGCGCGCAGTGGCCGAAACATCCGGATCCCAGCGTGCCGCGCGATGCCCAGGGCAACGTCCGCTGGACTGCGCCCACGCCACGCACGGCTGACGGCAAGGTCGATTTCTCCGGCGTGTGGCAGCGCGCCAACAGCGGTCCCCCGCGCGGCAACGGACGCGGCGGGCGGCAGGGCGAAGGCGGCGGCGCGGCCGGACGTCAGGGCGGCGCACAGGCGGCGCC